>NZ_CAMCVG010000031.1 GCF_945881795.1 Rhodoferax sp. OV413 | reverse complement strand
TGCCGCCGCAAGGTTGGCAGGGCGAAAGCCGCCATGGATGCGAAGGCAGGCAATGCCACCAGAAGGGTGCGGTCCGGTGCGCCGGAGAGCAACATGGCAATAACGGTGACGGTAATGAACCATGCAGGCAAGGACAGATGGCGGCTGATGCGCAGGCTGAAAAGCTGCCGGCGCCAGCGCCACACGCTGTACAAGGCCAGCGGCCAGGCGGGCCATGTGAACCATAGCAAGAGCTGGATGTGACCATTCCAGTAATCCCAGCTTCTCACCGGCCACTCAATTTTCCACAGCCAAAGATCCAGGGCCTGTGTGGCTCCAGCCATCGCCAATGTGAGCAAACCCAGGGCTGCAGCCTCAATGAGAATATGCCGGCCCTCACTGCGCTGCTCTGCGGTTTGGTCCAGCGCATGGATGGCGGCTCCCCCCAGTCCGAACAAAAGAGCCAAGGTTGGTGCCCCACTTAAGAAAAGGCCTGCTAGGCCTATGGTGGCGCAAATGCCTGGCGCCAAGCGGTGATAGGGCAGAGCACTCAGCGCATAAAACAGTATGGCAGCAAACCCAAGTTGGGCTAGGGCGGGGGTGGTTTCGTGGCCCAACTGCGCCAAGCCCAAGCACGCCAGAAAAGCGAGTAGACCGCCATCGGCCATGGCGCGCGCATAGTCTTTTGGCTGTGCCTCGCCACCGAATGCAAAGGCAACAGGCTGAGCCGATGGTGTTCTAGCAAGGGAGTACGTGCCGTACCAGGTGCTCACCATGGTTAAAGCCAAGAGGAGGGCAAAAGGAAGCCGCACCCAAAGGTCTGCCGGCCACCCTTGCGGGGCGATGCTCAACATGCCGGCACCTAGCCAATACGGAAGCAGGGCGGGGAACTCCGGCTTGTTCCCTAGTACGGTGGGATTCAGCCAATCCGCTCCACCAGAATACAAGGCCGACATGAATCCCAACGCACTCAAATCGGCACTGCGCCACGCCTCCCTGCCGATAAAGCCTGCGCCGATGTACGCCAAGCACAGAAGCACCAGCGCCAGGCGGGGGAGGCGACGCACCGAGGACTGCGCCACGATGGCAGGGTTGGGGTGGTTCACTGAATTTGCTGAAGGGCTGGGGATGGCATCAAAAAAAAAGCAGCCCGGGAGTGCCGCGCTGCTTTTATAACCGGACGGGCCACGACCCGAGTGGTGATTACTTGGCCGCTGTCTTGCCGAAACGGTTGCGGAACTTTTCCACGCGACCGCCCATGTTGTCTACCGACTTTTGGGTACCGGTGTAGAAGGGGTGGGATTCGCTGGTGGTGTCCAGCTTGAAAAGTGGCAACTCGCGGCCATCTTCCATGGTGATTTTTTCCTTCGCGTTGGCGCAGGAACGGGTCACGAACTTGAATCCATTGGACATGTCCTGGAAGCAAACTTCGCGGTAATTGGGGTGAATGCCTTCTTTCATACTTTCTCCATCAGTTGCGATAGCCGCGCCGGCCCTTGCGCAAACCCTGCGCAATACAAAGACCTGGTGTACTTGTCGCGAAAACCCAAGATTATAGCCCAGCGACTCTAGCCGCCCCGACGCATCATGTCGAAGAACTCACTGTTGTTCTTGGTGGCGCGCATTTGCTTGAGTACCATCTCCATGGATTCAATCTCGTCCATGTTGTACAGAAACTGCCGGAGGATGCGGGTCTTTTGCAGGATTTCGGGCTGCAGCAGCAATTCTTCGCGGCGGGTACCGCTGCGGTTGAGCTGGATGGAGGGGAAGATGCGCTTCTCGTACAGGCGGCGGTCCAAGTGCACTTCGGAGTTGCCGGTTCCCTTGAATTCCTCAAAGATCACTTCGTCCATGCGGCTGCCCGTGTCGATCAACGCGGTGGCGATGATGGTCAGCGAGCCGCCTTCCTCTACATTGCGGGCCGCTCCCAGGAACCGCTTGGGGCGTTGCAGCGCGTTGGCGTCCACGCCGCCGGTTAAAACCTTGCCGGACGAGGGAACCACGTTGTTGTAGGCACGGGCCAAACGGGTAATCGAGTCCAGCAGAATCACCACGTCTTTCTTGAGCTCGACCAGCCGCTTTGCGCGCTCGATCACCATTTCGGCAACGTGCACATGCCGCGCGGCGGGCTCGTCGAAGGTGGAGGCAATGACCTCGCCCTTGACGGTGCGCTGCATCTCGGTCACTTCCTCGGGGCGCTCGTCCACCAGCAAGACCATCATGTGGCTCTCGGGATAGTTGGCGCTGATGGCATGCGCGATGTGCTGCATCATCACGGTCTTGCCGCTTTTTGGCGGCGCCACCAGCAGTGCGCGCTGGCCTTTGCCGATGGGGGCAATGATGTCAATGACGCGGCCGGTAATGTTCTCTTCGGTCTTGAGGCCGTCCTGTTCCAGGCGCATTTGCACCTTGGGGAAGAGCGGCGTCAGGTTTTCAAACATCACCTTGTGTTTATTGCCCTCGGGTGGCCCGCCGTTGACCTTGTCGAGCTTGTTGAGTGCAAAGTACCGCTCACCGTCTTTGGGAGTGCGCACTTCGCCTTCGATCATGTCGCCGGTGTGCAGATTGAAGCGGCGCACCTGGCTGGGGCTGATGTAGATGTCGTCGGTACTGGCGGTGTAGCTGGTGTCTGGGCTGCGCAGGAAGCCGAAGCCGTCAGGAAGAATTTCCAGCACGCCATCGGCAATGATTTGTTCGCCGGCGCGGGCGCGCTTTTTGATGATGGCGAACATCAGCTCCTGCTTGCGCATGCGGCCTGTGTTTTCAATCTCGAGTTCTTCGGCTTGCTTGAGCACTTCCGACACGTGAAGTGCTTTGAGTTCGTTTAAATGCATGGAGGGGGTCCCGTCAGGGCGTTAACCGTAATTCGGCAGAGAAACCAGGCTTGGTTCAAAAAATCTGGGGAGTGGGGAATGAGGCAAGACCGTTCGCTTGGGCCTCAGTGTTCAGCAGCCTGATCGGGCTGACCGCCTTCAATCCGGCGGGTGAACGTAATGATTATGACAGGAAATTGCGACCGTGCTGCAGCGTCACGGTCGCGGGTTAGGCAGTGAAAATCAGGCCAGCTGCTGGTCGATGAAGGCAGTGAGTTGCGCTTTGCTCAAAGCACCGACTTTGGTGGCTGCTAATTGCCCGTTTTTAAACAGCATCAGGGTTGGAATGCCGCGGATGCCGAACTTGGCGGGTATGTCGCGGTTTTCGTCCACATTCATCTTGGCAATTTGCAATTTGCCTTCGTAGGCGGAAGACACTTCGTCCAGAATGGGCGCAATCATCTTGCAGGGGCCGCACCACTCAGCCCAGTAGTCCACCAGGATGGGTTGCGCGGATTGCAACACATCGGCTTCGAAAGTGGCGTCGGTCACGTGCTTGATGAGTTCGCTGGCCATGGAGTTTCCTTTTGATGGGTGCTATTGCAGCTAAAGTGCCGGCATTGTGACAGAAACCAAGCCCGCCCACGACGCCAATCCGGCTGTCCAGTCTATAGCTAAAGTCGAAGCTGCACCTCGGCTGCGCGCCTTCTCTTACGGGCCGGAGCACCCTGCAATGGCCTTGTGGGCTGCTGAGGGGAGTGGTTTTGTGCATCGGCTGCTGTCGTGGCTGCAAAACCGGGGGGCGCATGCCGGTCGCACGCTGGTGCTGTTGCCCTATGCCCAGCTCTTGCCTCTGGCAAGCCGAGCTTGGGCGGCAGCGTTTCCTGACGCATTTGCTCCGCGATTTGAAACCACCGCGAATTGGCTTGCCTCCATGGCAGAGCCGGTGCTGCTAAGCACGGACATCAGCCACGATATGGCGCTTGATACCCTCACCGCGCAGCAGTTGCTTGCCAGCAGCGGTATGGGCGCGCAGTCTGCGTTGGCCGGCCTGCTGGCCGAAACGGCTCAGCAACTCGCCCCGTTAGCTGCAGCCGCCTGTCCGAGGGGGCGCGCTGAATGGGCGCAGCGGGCGCGAGAGGCGCTTGCCCTCGGCATGGAGAGCGAGGCCGTGGCGTGGGAAGCGCGCATTCTGCGCGTGGCCGTCGAGTGGGCGGCGGTCTCTGCCTATGCCTGCGACGCTCTGTTTGGCGATGACGTGCTTGCGCCTTGGGACGCGGTGGCACTGGTGCAAGGCATTTCGCAAGACCCCGTCGCAACTGCCCTGGCGGCCCACTGGGGCGAGCGGGCCCGTCTGTTTCAGCTGGATGAGACTGCTGGAGATGAGCTTGCATGGGGGCGTGCGGCAGCCGGTGCCCGATTCCACGCCTGCACCGATGCGGAAGACGAGGCACAGCGCGCCGCAGCCTGTGCCCTGGCCCACATCGCGGAAGACCGTTTTCCTGTGGCGCTGGTGTCGTCTGACAGGGCCTTGACGCGCCGCGTGCGTGCCATGCTGGAGGAGGCCGGCGTGGCCATGCGTGATGAGAACGGCTGGAAGCTTTCCACCAGCCGCGCGGGCGCGTCCATCATGGCGCTGCTGCGTGCATCGGCCTGGAACACCAGCACCGATGCGGTGCTGAATGCCCTCAAGACTGCGCCGGCTTTCGCCACAGAAATGCAGAGCCTGGAGAGGGCCTTGCGCCGATTGCAGGTGCGCGATTGGCGCCACGCTCAGGCTTCTAAGGCGGTGCAGGATGCGCCTGAGCTGCTTGCCCTGTGCGAACGGGTTGACACTGTGCGGCACAGGCTTAGTGGCAGCCATTCCTTGACAGCATGGCTGGCCCGGTTGCAGGCCGCCTTGCAGGACTGCGGACTCTGGGAGGCGCTGCACAACGATGCTGCCGGTGCCGATCTCTTGACCGCCTTGCGCCTGAAACCGTCAGATACCCAGGCATGGACGGAGTACGCCAGCACCGCCTTGTGGGCCGGCGCGCGCATGGACCTCAGCGCGTTTACCGCTTGGGTCAATCAGGCGCTGGAAGGGCACAGCTTCAAGCCGCCGCATCCGCCCCAGGAGCAGGTCGTCATCCTGCCGATGAGCCAGATGCTGGCGCGGCCCTTTGCGGCGGTTGTTCTTGCGGGGTGCGACGAGGTGCGGCTGAGCCCCTCGCCCGAGCCGGTTGGCTTGTGGACGCCGGCCCAGCGACAAGCCCTGGGCATGCCTTCTCGTGCCGACATCGAGGCCCGCCTGCGTGCTTCCTGGCGCCATGCGCTGCAGTCCCCTGTCTGTGATGTGTTGTGGCGCACCAGTGACGACACCGGCGAGAAGATTGCGGCCAGCGCGCTGGTGCAGTGGCTGCAAACTGTTGGGCCGCAGGCTGCGCACGATCATCCACCACAACAGGCCCCCGACCCGCGTTGCGAAAAGCTGGTGCCGTCTTGTCCGCTGCCGCCGCCCCTGCCGCGCGGCGACCGTTTGCCGGTGCGCCAGTTGTCGGCGAGCGCCTACGAAAGTTTGCGGGCATGCCCCTACCGCTTTTTTGCCCTGCGCCAGCTCGGCCTGAAGGCGCCCGAGGAGCTGGAGGCGGAGCTTGACAAGCGCGACTTCGGCCTCTGGCTACACGAGGTGCTGGAGAAATTTCATGTCTCGATGGGGGCGGACCCGGCGGCAGATCATGCCGCGCGCAGCGTGCGCCTGCAGGCCATTGCAGAGGAGGTAAGCGCCGCCAACGCGCTTCCCGACGGAGAGTTCCTGCCGTTTGCTGCGGCATGGCCTGCCGTGCGTGAGGGCTATCTGCGTTGGCTGGCGGAGCACGAGTCTCTCGGCTGGCGCTTTGCAAGCGGCGAGAGCGAGCACCTGCAGTCTCTGGGAAAAGTGCGACTCAAAGGCCGCGTTGACCGCATCGACACCGGGTCAGGCGGTGTGGCTATGGTGCTGGATTACAAGACCGAGCCCTTGACAAAAACCAAAGACCGGGTCAAGAACCCGCTCGAAGACACCCAGATTGCCTTCTATGCCGCGCTGCTGCCCCATGACACACTTCAGGCCGCCTACGTGAACGTTGGTGAGCGTGACGGAACGTTTACCGTAGAACAAAAAGAGGTCGTCTTTGCCCGGGACGCTTTGATTGAGGGCATACGCCAGGACATGGCGCATGTTGAGGCTGGCGCTGCCTTGCCGGCTTTGGGCAAGGGCGCTGCCTGCGATTATTGTGATGCGCGCGGCCTGTGCCGCAAAGATTTCTGGAGCGAGCCATGAGCGGCCAGCCCCCCAATGCCGCCTACGAAATCAACGGTCTGCATGCGGAGCGTGTCGACTTCTACGCCATCGCCTGCGACCCGCGGCGCAGCGTGGTGGTGGAGGCCTGCGCCGGTGCGGGCAAGACCTGGATGCTCGTCTCGCGGATGGTGCGGGCGCTGCTGGACGGCGCGGCCCCCCACGAGATTCTGGCCATCACCTTCACCAAGAAGGCCGCCGGCGAGATGCGCGAGCGCCTGCTGCTGTGGCTGAAGACCTACGCCGGCGCTGACGACGCCACCTTGCGCCGCGAGCTGATGATGCGCGGGTTGCAGTTTGAGCCCGACGCCGCACAGCTGGCCACCCTGCGGGGCCTGCATGCGGCCTTGCTGGTGGTCGGCCGGCCGGTGCAGGTGCGCACTTTTCACAGCTGGTTTGCCGCCCTGTTGCGCGGCGCGCCTTTGGCGGTGTTGCATAGCCTGGGTTTGCCCACGCGTTATGAGCTGCTGGAAAACGACGCAAAAGCCATCGCGCAGGTATGGCGCCGGTTTCAGAGTCGCGTGGCGCAAGACGCTTCGGCGCGGGCCGACTACCTGGATGCCGTGGCGGTTTACGGGCGTCACAACACCGAGGCTGCGCTGCAGTCCGCCATCAGCAAACGCACCGAGTTTGCGCTGGCCGACGCCCGGGGCCTGGTGGATAGCTCTGTGGCGCATTTCACCCGGCAGTTCCCGGCGCTAGCGGCGTGGGCGCAGCCGCAGGATCGACTCACGGGCGCGGCCGCGCAGAGCCTGCTGTGGGCCAGCGCCCGGGCCCTGGGCGGCAGCGCTTACAAGGTCTGTGCCGAGGCGGGGAGCGCGCTGGAAAAAGCGCTTACCGCCGGTGATGTTGCGGGGTTGATGCACGCACTGTTCACTGAGAAGGGCAAAGGCGCACCCCGCAAACTCAACGAAAAGGCTGTCGGCATTGAAACCGTGCGCGAGGCGCAGGCGCTGCTGGCCGAAACCCGCGACGCGATCCATCAGCACGAGGCCTGGCTGCACCAGCAGCGTATGGCCCGCTTGTGCCGCGGTTTGCTGCAGGACTATGCCGCCCTCAAGCGCGAACGGGGCTGGATTGACATGGCGGACCTGGAGCTCGCAGCCCAGCGGCTGCTCACCGATGAGAGCATCGCTGGCTGGTTGCAAGAGAGGCTTGATGCCCGCATCAAACACCTGCTGATTGACGAGTTCCAGGACACCAGCCCCTTGCAGTGGCAAGCGCTCAGCACCTGGCTGCAAGCCTACGGTGGCGCGGGCAGCAAGCCCAGCATTTTTATTGTGGGCGACCCCAAGCAAAGCATTTACCGCTTCCGCCGCGCTGAGCCGCAGGTCTTTCGCGCCGCCAAAGAGTTTGTGCGCTCCGCCCTGCAAGGCGATGTGCTGAGCTGCGACCACACCCACCGCAACGCGCAGGGTGTGGTGGCTGCGGTGAACGCTGCGCTCCTGCAAGCGCAGTCGGCGCAGGAGTTTGAGGGTTACCGCCCGCACACCACCGAGTCCGCAGAGATTGGCGCGGTCTGGCGGCTGCCGCCTGTTCCCCGCGCTGCCAAAGACAGAGTGGAACAGGACTGCGTGGAACAGGACGGCGAAGCCCGGTGGCGCGACACCCTGAAGGTCCCCCGGACCGAGCCCGAGGACACCCTGCGCACCCTCGAGTGCCGGCAGGCCGCGCGCTGGCTGGCCGGCCAGATCAGGGGCCACGGCAGCAGCTTGCAGCCTAAGGATGTGATGGTGCTGGCGCGCAGGCGCGAGCCCCTGGGCCTGATGCAGCAAGCGCTGGCCGAGCTGGGTATTGCCGCGCAGCAGCCCGAAAAAACCGAGCTCGGCGATATGCCCGAGGTGCAGGATCTCGTCGCCTTGCTCGATGTGCTGGTTTCTCCGGCGCACAACTTGTCGCTGGCGCGGGTGCTCAAGTCGCCGGTGTTCGGCGCGAGCGATGACGATCTGGTGGACCTCGCCTTGCGCTGCAGGTTTGTGCACCGGCGCGGCCGTTCGGATGATTCGCCCGAAGCCCTTGATAGCCCCGACACCCCCGATGGCCCCGGCGGTGGCTCTTCTGCTGCACCGGCCTGGTTTGATGTGCTTCTGGGTAGACAGGATGACCCTGCACCTGGTGCAACTGCCGCCTCCGCTCATGGCCTGTCGGAGTCGGGTCTGGAGTCGGGTCTGGAGCCAGGCCTGGAGCTCGGCTTGGAGTCGGGTCCGGTGCTGGGCCCGGTGTTGCAGCAAGCGGCCCGCACTTTGATGCGTTGGCAGGCTTGGGTGCAGCAGCTGCCGGTGCACGACGCCCTGAGCAAAATTTACGCTGAAGGCGACGTGCTTGCCCGCTTTGCTGCGGTCACTCCCCCCGTGCAGTGCCAGAGCGTGCTCGCCAATCTGCGGGCTTTGCTCCATGCGGCGCTGCAGGTCGATGGCGGGCGCTACAGCACCGCCTACACCTTGGTGCGGGCCCTGCGTGCGGGCGGCATCGCCGCGCCAGTGCAGGCGCAAGGCGAGGGCGTGAGCCTGCTGACCATCCACGGCGCCAAGGGGTTGGAGGCCTGCCTGGTGCTGCTGCTCGATACCGACGCCGAGCCGCCTCGCCCCGAATCCATGGGCGTGCTGGTGGACTGGCCCGGTGAGGCCGCCCACCCGGGCAGGCTGGTGTTTCTGGCCAGCGAGACGCGTCCGCCGGCCTGCGTGGTCGACACCCTGGCGCAGGACAGGGCCGCCCGCGCCCGCGAGGAACTCAATGCCCTCTACGTGGCGCTGACCCGCGCCCGCCAGACGCTGGTGATTTCCAGCATCGTGCTGCACCGCGATCAGCCTGGCAGCTGGTGGAAGCGGCTGCATGCGTTGGCGCTGGACGCGCCTGCGGCCGCAGACGTAGCCCCGCAGTCGGGTGCTTGTGCGCCCGACACGGCGGCGCCGGTGCGGCTGCTCATGCTGCCGCGCCTGGATTTGGATAAAAAACTGGCTCTAACCCAGGCGGGATATGCGCAGACAGCTCCTGATTTGATAGCAAATCAGGAGCCCGAGAGTCTGGATTCCCGCATCGGGCAGGCCATGCACCGGCTGCTGGAGTGGGCGCCGCTGCAGGACGGCGATTCCAAACCGGCGGCGGGATGCTGGACTGCGGCCCAAAGGGCGCTGGCCGGCCGCGCATTCGGTCTGGATTCCGATCAGGTGGGTCAGGCCGAGCGCATGGCTTTGGGCATTCTGGGCGGCGAAGGCGCCTGGGCCTGGCAGCGGGAGGCGCTGGTTTGGCAGGCCAACGAGGTGGCTCTCACCAGCGGCGGGCGCATGCTGCGTCTGGACCGTCTGGTGCAGCGGCAGGACACGCGGGCCTGGTGGGTGCTGGACTTCAAGTCTTCCGCCGCCCCGCAGGCGCAGCCGGCGCTGTGCGCGCAGCTCGCCGAATACCGCGCGGCAATGGTTCTCAGGGTGTCCGGCGAGCCGGTGCGTGCAGCTTTCCTGACGCCGCAAGGCCGCTTGATTGAGCTCCCCGGCAGCTGGCAGGAGGCCGGCCCTGCATGACGCAGCGCCTCGCTCCGCCTGAATCAACTCCCTGGCTGGTGGATGTGGCCATCGTGGGGGGCGGCCCCGCCGGATTGAGGGCGGCGCAGGTGCTGTGCGAGGCCGGGCTGGCCGTGCATGTGTTTGACGCCATGCCGTCGGTAGGCCGCAAGTTTTTACTGGCAGGGAAGGGCGGCCTGAACCTCACCCACTCCGAGGGAGCGGATGCCTTTGCAGGGCGCTACGGCGCGCGGCGACCGGCAGTCGAGCCGCTACTGGCCGCGTTCAGCCCGCAGACGCTGCGCGACTGGGCCCGCTCGCTGGGTGTGGACACCTTTGTGGGCAGTTCCGGCCGCGTTTTTCCGACCGACATGAAGGCCGCACCCCTGTTGCGGGCGTGGCTGCAGAGCCTGCGCCATCCTGCTGCGGGCGTGGGGGTGCAGTTCCATATGCGCCACCGCTGGACCGGATGGTCCGCGACGGCTTCGGCCCTGGCGGGGCGGCATGCGGTGGAATTTGACACGCCGGCAGGCGCCCGCACGGTGCATGCACGGGCCTTGGTTCTGGCGCTGGGCGGCGGCAGTTGGGCCCGGTTGGGCTCGGATGGTGCCTGGGTGCCGCTGCTGGCGGGCCAAGGTGTGGAGGTGGCGCCGCTGCAGCCGGCCAATTGCGGTTTTGACGTGCTGGGCGGCTGGACAGCCTTCTTTTGCGGCAAGTTCGCCGGCCAGCCTTTCAAGTCGGTGGCGCTGTCGTTTACCAATGCTCAGGGGGAAACCTTTGCCCGCAAGGGCGAGTTTGTGGCAACCGCCGGCGGCGTCGAGGGCAGCCTGATTTACGCTGCCTCGTCGCTGTTGCGTGAGGAAATTTCCCGCCGCGGCAGCGCCACCTTCTACCTCGATCTGCTGCCCGACCTGACTGCGGCAAAAGTATGGGCCGAGGTGAAGCATCCGCGCGGCAGCCGCAGCCTCTCCAGCCACCTTAAAAGCCGTCTCCAGCTCGAAGGCATCAAGGCAGCCATCCTCTACGAATGTCTGGGCAAAGACGCGATGAGCGAGCCCGATCGCCTGGCGGCCGGCATCAAGGCGCTGCCGGTCACGCTGCAGGCGCCGCGTCCGCTGGATGAGGCCATCAGCAGCGCGGGTGGTGTGCTCCTGGAGTCGCTCACACCGCAGCTTATGGTGAAGACGATTCCCGGCGTGTTTTGCGCGGGCGAAATGCTGGACTGGGAGGCCCCCACCGGCGGCTATTTGCTCCAGGCCTGCTTTGCTACCGGCCACGCAGCGGGGCAGGGCGTGGTGGCGTATTTAAAAGCTTAGCCCCGCGCGTGCGGGGGGCGGGGCGCTGCGGCCCGCACGCAATTGCGCCCGCCATGCTTGGCTTCGTAGAGCGCTTTGTCGGCGTCGCCCAGCAGTTGCGAAGGCGTAACGTGCATCGTGGGCACAGCGCTGGCCACGCCGATGCTGGCAGTAAACCGCAAAACGGCCGGCTTCAGCGGCCCCTCCGCCGGCCCCTCCAACGGCACTGCCAGCGCCGCAATGCCGGTACGTAATTCCTCGGCCAGCGCCATGGCATCTGCCAGCGGGGTGTTAATTAGCAGCACCACAAATTCCTCGCCGCCATAGCGGGCCAGCAGGTCGCCGGCGCGCTGCACCTTGCTTCGCATGAAACCGGCCAGCGCCCGCAGGCAGGCGTCGCCCGCAGGGTGGCCATGGGTGTCGTTGATGGACTTGAAGTGGTCCAGGTCCACCAGCAGCAGGGCCAGCGATTGCTGCAGGCGGGTGGCGCGTTTGTGCTCATTGAGCAGTGCCAGATCGAACGACGCGCGGTTTCCCAGCTGTGTGAGCCCGTCGGTTACCGACAGGCGTTGCAGCTCCTCATTGGCCATGCGCAGCTGCCCCATCGCGCTTTGCAGCTCGCCGGTGCGGGTCTGCACCCGCACCTCCAGCGCGCGGTTGGCCTCTTCGGTGGCTTGCAAGAGGGCGGCTTGCGAGCTGCGGGCTTTTTGGGACTGTTTCAGCGCAACCCGTTGTGCCTTGATGCGCAGCCCTCGCTCGGCGTTGATGCGGTCGGCCAAGGTGAAGGAGAGCAGCACCACCAGCAGCAATATGCCGAACTGCAAAGAATTTTCCACCCAGAACCCAGGTACTAACCAGCCGAACTTGCCGGCCGCCAGCACGCAGCCGCCCGCCAAAACGGCAGTCCACGAGAGGCAGAAAAAGCGGGCAAAGAGCGCCCCTTGCCACCAGCGCCAGTAGCCGATAGACAGCGTTGCCAAGGCCAGCGCCAGCGCCAGTGCGGCACCCGCGCGAATGGCCCAGGCGTAGGGCAGAAAAACCGTGGCGAGCGCCAAGACGGCGCCCATTGCCCCCATGCCCAGCAGCAGGTAGTGGGTGCGCATTGAGGTGCGGCGCAGCTTCAAAAAGCTGTCGGTAAACAGGCTGGCAAAGAAGCAGGCCGAGCCGATGGAGATGGGCACGGCCACGCTGTTCCATCGGATGGCGTCCGGCCATACATAGGCGAAGCCCAAGCCGCTGAGGGTGCCCCAGAAGGTGAGGTAGCTGGCCACAAAACAGATGTAGAAGAGGTAATTGCGGTCGAGCGTGGACAGATACACAAACAGGTTGTAGACCACCATCACCAGCAGCACGCCAAACACCGCACCGGCCAGCAGATGCTCGCGCGATGCAGCCTCAAAGAACGCGGTGGGCTTCCACAAGCGCAGCGGTGCCTCCACCGTGCCGCTGGACGCAACCCGCATCAGCAGCACATTGCGCCCGGGCTCCAGCGCCAGCGGCATCACAAAGTTCTGGTGCAGGATTTCGCGCTGCACAAAGGGCTGCTCGTCGCCCAGCAGATACGACTTGACCAGCCGGCCCTGAACAAAGTGGAAGAGGCGCACGTCGTCGAGGAAGGGCCGCGGCAGCTCCAGGTAGCGCTCCATGGTGGCGGGGGTGCCGTTATCCAGCTGGAGCCGGAACCAGTAGGCGCGGTCGGTGAATCCGAAGTTGGCGCTGCCGCCTTCGACCGGCTTCCAGGGCTGGCCAGGCGCTACGGCGTCTTCCAATAGCATGGGCGGACTGCTGTCGGGCAGGTAGGTCAGCTGCGCGCTGATGTCCAGGCGCTCCGCGCTGAATTCGATGAGGGGAACGGTGTCGGAGAAACCAGACGCGCCGGACGTCTGGGCCGCCAGAGGCCCTGCCAGCAAGATACTCAGGGCCAGGGCCCAACGCAGGAAACCCAAAACCATGAAATGCACGCGGGCTGAGGAAGGGAAGTGTTAGTTGACGAGCCTGACCCCGGCACTGGCTCCACAGTTAGGGCTGCTTGGTTCCCCACCTGACCCGGTTGGCCGCTTCACCATGCGGGAAGGCCCGTCGAGGGGTATTGTACGCCGCCGGTTCCCGGAGTTTCCGCCCGTAGAATCCGCCCATGTCCTACCTCGTGCTAGCCCGCAAGTACCGTCCTCGAAATTTCACAGAGATGGTGGGCCAGGACCATGTGGTGCAAGCCCTGACCAACGCGCTCACCTCCCGGCGGCTGCACCACGCCTACCTGTTCACCGGCACCCGCGGCGTGGGCAAGACCACGGTGTCGCGCATTCTGGCCAAGTCGCTCAACTGCCAGGGCGCCAACGGGCAGGGCGGCATCACCGCCACACCGTGCGGCGTTTGCCAGGCCTGCACCGACATCGACAGCGGCCGATTTGTGGACTACACCGAGCTCGACGCCGCATCCAACCGCGGGGTGGACGAAGTCCAGGCCCTGCTGGAGCAAGCGGTGTACAAGCCGGTGCAGGGGCGCTTCAAGGTCTTCATGATCGACGAAGTGCACATGCTCACCAACACCGCCTTCAACGCCATGCTGAAGACGCTGGAGGAACCGCCCGAATACCTCAAGTTTGTGTTGGCGACGACAGACCCGCAAAAAGTGCCGGTCACCGTGCTGTCCCGCTGTCTGCAGTTCAACCTGCGCCCCATGGCGCCCGAGACCATCCGCGAACATCTGGGCAAGGTGCTCGAAGTGGAGCAGGTTGGGGCCGATACGCAGGCCCTGCGGCTGCTCGCCCGCGCCGCGCGGGGCTCCATGCGCGATGCCTTGAGCCTTACCGATCAGGCGATTGCCTTTGGATCCGGCGCCCTGAGCGAGGCCACCGTACGCCAGATGCTGGGCAGTGTGGACCGCACTTACGTGTTCCGGCTGATTGAGGCGCTCGCTGCCGGCGATGGAAAAACCGTGGTGGAAACCGCCGAAGACTTGCGCATGAACGGCCTGAGCGCCGCCTCCACGCTCGAAGAAATGGCCACGGTGCTGCAGCGCATGGCGGTGATGCAGGCTGTGGCGCCGGCAGGGGGCGACGCGGCGCTGGACGAAGCCGACCCGGAAGCCGCCGACACCGCCCGCCTTGCCCACTGGATGCCCGCGGACGAAACCCAGTTGCTCTACAGCATCTGCCTGCATGGCCGCGCCGACCTGGGCCTGGCGCCCGACGAATACGCCGCTCTCACCATGGTGCTGCTGCGCTTACTGGCCTTTAAGCCACCGGCTGAAAAAAAAACTCTAGCGATTCCGGAGCGGGCCCCTCAAGCCGTTAAAGCCGCGAAAGCCGTTAAAGCAAACCCCGAACGTGGGGCCTCCCCTGCAACCGGCCTGGTCTCTCCCGTCGCGCAAGTGTCAGAGGTGCCCCAAGTGCCCCAGTTGCCGCCGGTGCCCCAAGTGCTGCCCTTGCCGCCAGGCCAGGTGCTGCCGGTACGGGACAGCCGGCCTGCCCACTCCGCCTCCCCGCACGGTGACCCGGACACTGTGCCTGACGAGCCGCCCGAGTTCGAGCTTTCCAGCAGTGACGCCCAAGATGCCTATAACGCCCCGTGGGTGGACGAGCCGGACCTGGTGGACGAAGACTATGCGCCAGTTCCCAAGCATGTGCCAAAAAATGTGCCAAAAAGGCCTCTAGAGCCCGTCCCTATTGCGCATACAGCTAGCAAAATCGTAGCAATTCCGGTTCAGGAGCTGCAAGAGAGTCCGCTGGATGAACCGGCAGCCCCCAGCCGCTTTGAGCCCACCGAGGAGGGCGACTTCTGGCACGCCACCGTCATGCAGTTGGTCGAGTCCGATGCCATCAGCGCCATGGTGCGGGTGTTGGCTTTGCAGTCCCAGCTGATTGCGCGCGACACCGACCAGTGGCTGCTGCGCATAGAGCGCGAATCGCTCAACCAGCCCAGCACCCGCGAACGCCTGACGCAGGCGCTACACGCAGCGGGGCATGCTGTGGCGCTGGCTATTGAGGTCGGCCGTGTGGTCGACAGCCCGGCGCGCCGCAACGCCGCCGCTTCGGCCGACAGGCAGGAAGCTGCCGAGCGGATAATTCTGCAAGCGCCCTTTGTGCAGGCCATGATGCGGGACTTCGGCGCGAAGATTGTTCCCGGCTCCATCAAGCCCGTGTGAGCGCCCGATCCAGTTTTTTGATTTTTTCTATTCATTTCATTCCCACATTTAAGGAAGACCATGTTCAACAAAGGACAACTCGCCGGCCTCATGAAGCAAGCGCAGGCCATGCAAGACAACATGAAAAAGGCCCAGGACGAGTTGGGCAATATCGAAGTCACCGGCGAATCCGGCTCCGGCCTGGTCAAGGTCACCATGACCTGCAAACACGCGGTCAAGCGAGTCACGATCGACCCCAGCCTGCTGGCTGACGACAAAGACATGCTCGAAGACCTGGTGGCTGCAGCCTTCAATGCCGCAGTGCGCAAGGCTGAGGAAACCTCGTCCGAAAAAATGGGCAAGATCACCGCCGGTATGCCCAGCCTGCCCGGCGGCATGAAGCTCCCCTTTTGACACGCGCTCCAGGCCTCCCGCTGAACGGCCGCTGCTATGGCTGACGCCAACGCCCTCGACACCCTGATCCAAGCCCTGCGCGGCCTGCCCGGGGTGGGTGTGAAATCGGCGCAGCGCATGGCCTTCCACCTGCTTCAGCACGACAGGCCGGCCGCCCAGTTCCTGTCGCGCGCGCTGCAACAGGCCGCCGACACAGTGCGCCACTGCGAGCGCTGCCACACCTTCACCCAGGACACGGTCTGCGCCACCTGCCTGGACGAGCGGCGCGACCGCAGCCAGCTGTGTGTGGTGGAGACGCCCGCAGACCAAAGCGCGATGGAGCGCACCGGCGCCTACAAGGGCCTGTACTTTGTGCTGATGGGCAAGCTCAGCCCGCTCGACGGAGTGGGCCCCAAAGACCTCGGGTTCAAGAAGCTTTTTGACCGCGCCTGCGACGGCGTGGTGCAAGAGGTGATTCTGGCCACCAACTTCACCGCTGAGGGCGAAGCCACCGCCCACGTCATTGCCGAAGGCCTCAAAACCCGCGGCATCCGTCCGACCCGGCTGGCGCGCGGCGTGCCGGTGGGCAGTGAGCTGGAATACGTCGACCTCGGCACCATCGCCCACGCTTTGGTTGACCGGCGTTAGGCGTCCCCTCAAAGCCGACATTCCCCCAATTCAACCGGAAGAACCACGCTATGCAAAACACTACCTTCACCCTGGCCTATTGGTGCGTCCTGGTCGCAGCGCTGCTGCCGATTGTGTGTGCGGGGGTGGCCAAGTCAGGCCGTTTCGGCGTGCCCCGCAAGGATGGCGGTTACGACAATGTCAACCCGCGGGAATGGCTGGCTCGGCAGACCGACTGGCGCGCCCGCGCCAACGCAGCGCAGGCTAACAGCTTCGAGGCCTTGCCGTTTTTCATCGGCGCGGTGGTGATTGCGCATCAACTGGGCGCGGCAGGTGGCTGGGTCGACGCATTGGCCGTGCTGTTTGTGCTGCTGCGCGTGTTGTATGTCGTGACCTACGTGTCAGGCAAGGCCGCCGTGCGCTCGGTACTCTGGATTGCGGCGCTGGCGGTCAACATCGGGATTTTGCTGGTCGGCTACCACTGAGCCGGGTGCCCCGGCGGCTGCCAACGCGCCGCCTGCAGGGCGCTTAATCGCGCTTCTTTTTGCTCGCGCCGGCGGCTTTGCCTGATTTGCTGGCTGTAGCGCTTTTGGGCCCCTTGGCCTTTTGCGCGACCTTGCCGGATTTTGCGGGTTTGGTGCTCTTCGGCCCCGCCGGCAGGTACAGCACGACAGATTGACCCGCCTTGAAGCTGGCCGAGGCAGCTACCTTGTTCCACTCCGCGACCTTGGCAGGGCTCTGTTTATAGCGCCGCGCGATGCTGGCGACCGTGTCGTCCCGGCCCGCCTTCACCGTGCTGCGCTTGAGCAGCACCTCGGGCGAGAGCGACAGCTGGCCGCTGTCCGCCACCCTGACCGACACATCGGGCGCCTGGCTGCCGCGCGGCACCAGCAGGGTGGAGCCCGCGCGCACCACCACGCGGGGCGGGATGCTGTTCATGCTGCGAAGCTCTGCCTCGCTCATGCCGACCTTTTTTGCGGCGTCTGCCGGGCGCATGGTGGTGGGCACAACCCAGGCCGTCCAGCTGGCCAGACGGCCGCTGTAGGCTTCGAGGTTGGACTGGAACACCTCTGCGTTATCCCAGGGAAGCAGGATTTGCGGTGTGCCCGCAGCCAGAATAACCGGCCGGCTGAGCGACGGGTTCAGGGCCTTGAAGTCGTCCAGCCGGATCTCCGCGAGCTTGGCCGCTAGCGCCACATCAATATCGCGACGGATGGTCACGCTTTGGAAGTAGGGGTGGTTTTCAATCAGCGGCAGCTTGGAGCCGAACTTCGCGGGGTCGGCGACGATGTTTTTCACCGCCTGCAGCTTGGGCACGTAAAAGCGGGTCTCCATGGGCATGTTCAGGTCGGTGTAGCCGGTGGGCAGGCCGGCGCGGGTGTTCTTGCCGATGGCGCGCGACACACTGCCCTCGCCCCAGTTATAGGCCGCCAATGCGAGGTGCCAGTCGCCGAACATTTTGTGGAGCTTCTGCAGGTAGTCCAGCGCGGCGCGGGTGGAGGCCAAGACATCGCGCCGGTCGTCGCGGAAGGTGTTCTGCTTGAGCTCAAAGTACTTGCCGGTGGCCGGCATGAACTGCCACATGCCCGCCGCCTTGGCGCTGGACACCGCCTGCGGGTTGAAAGCGCTCTCAATGAACGGCAGCAGCGCGAGTTCGGTGGGCATGTTGCGCACCTCGAGCTCTTCAACGATGTGGAAGAGGTACTTCTTGGACCGCTCGGTCATGCGGAAAATGTAATCCGGCCGCGAGGTGTACCACAGCTCGCGGTCGCGCACCAGGTCACTCTCGAGGTCGTTCATCGCGTAGCCCCGACGAATGCGCTCCCACAAATCGGCGGGTGGCTCAATGCCTGCCACGCTGCGGGAACTGGCCAGGGAGTCGATCGCAGTCAGCGGCACCGCGCCCGCGCGGCTGGAGTCGGACGGAGGTCTTGACGCAACAGCCGCCGGGGAGCTGTTGCCAGACTGGCCGGAGGCGTTCTCGGGCGGTCGCTGTAGTTCTGCGCTGGGGCGTAGCCGCAAGGCCGCAGGTCCGGGCGCCGAGTCAACTGCTACCGGCGCTGGCATAGGGTCATGGGCCGGCCCATGTGCAGGCTCGGCGGTCTGTGTCAGCGTGCCCAGTGTGGTGGCGCATCCGCCAAGCAGCAGGCACAGAGCTGCTGCCGCCGCCGCCAGGCGCGGAGCGTTCATCAAAACGTGTTCTTCCACTCGCGCAGCGCCGCAAACACACCGCGGTCCGCGGCGCCTTGCGGGTCGTGTGCGCGTACCCGGCTGCCGACCGACTCAAGGTGGCTGCGCAGGAAGGGGTTGATGTTCTGCTCCAGCGCCACGCTCGAGGGCAGGGTGGGCAGGCCACGGGCGCGCAAGTCCTGGCAGTGCGTGGCGTAGTCTTGCAAAGCCTGGTTATCGGGCTCAATCGCCAGGGCAAAGCGCAGGTTGCTCAGGGTGTATTCGTGGGTGCAGCACACCCGCGTGTTGCCCGGCAGCGCGGCGAGTTTGCCCAGCGAATCCAGCATCTGGGCGGGCGTGCCTTCAAACAAGCGGCCGCAGCCGGCGCTGAACAGGGTATCGCCGCAAAAAAGAATGGGGTGCTCGCCCGCAGGCGCTGCGTAGTACGCAATGTGTCCGGCGGTATGGCCCGGCACCTCGATGACCTGAAAACCCAGGCCGTCCGGGCCTCGCACCGTGTCGCCTTCGCCCACCCGGGTCAGGGGCTCGGGCATGGTCTCGTAGGCGGGGCCGTAGACTTTTGCGCCGGTGGCATTCCGCAGTTCGGCCACGCCGCCGGTGTGATCGCTGTGGTGGTGGGTGACTAGAATGGTGTGCAGCGCCAGGCCGATGCGGCCGAGGGCCTCCAGAACCGGCGCCGCATCCCCGGGATCAACCACCAGCGCCTCACGCCCGTTGTGCACTAACCAGATGTAGTTGTCAGTGAATGCGGGCAGCGGATGTAAAGTCATGAGCGAACAAATTATAGGTTTGCAGGATTGGTTTGATTCTCCGGCCGGAGCATACCTGCTCGCCTGGGAACAGGCGCAATTCGACGCCGCGGTGGCCGACCTTTTCGGCTACCACGCGCTGCAACTGGGTGTGCCCAGTCTGCAGGCCCTGCGGGCCAACCGCATGCCCCACCGCTGGCTGGCGCTGCAAGACGTGCCTGAGGCGGGTAGCCCTCAGCTTGCGGTGGCCGACTTCCTGACCGATTTCACCGCCTTGCCGTTTCCCGCCAACAGCATCGATTTGCTGGTGCTGCCCCACGCGCTGGAATTCAGCGCCGACCCGCACGCCGCGCTGCGCGAGGTGGAGCGGGTGCTGGTGCCCGAAGGCCGTGTCCTGATTTGCGGCCTGAACCCTGCCAGCCTGTGGGGTTGGCGGCAGCAGCGCAGCCGCTGGTGGCAGCGTTGGAGCGGCGTCGGCGCATTTTTGCCGGAGTGGGGCGGCCTGATTGGCTACTGGCGGCTGCGCGACTGGCTGCGATTGCTGAGTTTTGAGGTCGAGGTGGGGCGCTTTGGCTGCTACCGGCCAGCGCTCGATTCGCCCGACTGGCTGCGGCGCTGGGAGTGGATGGACCGTTTGGGCAGACGCTGGTGGCCGATTTTCGGGGCGGCGTATTTTCTGGTGGCCACCAAGCGGGTGCGCGGCATCCGGCTGATGGGCAGCGTGCGCAGGCCGGCGGCCAAGCGCAAGGTGGCGGCGGTGCCGGTGGCGCGGCAGGGCCGGGTAGGACTGGACGAGCTGCCGGCGAAAAATCCGTGAACCGTAACAACTACACACATCGAAATTTGATAAAGGGCAGGCAGTGACAGCATCGATGACACAGGTGGTGATTTACACCGATGGCGCCTGCAAGGGCAATCCGGGCCCGGGCGGCTGGGGCGTGCTCTTGCGCAGCCCCGATGGCGTTGAAAAAGAGCTCTGCGGCGGCGAGCGCGAAACCACCAACAACCGCATGGAAATGATGGCCGTGATTGAGGCCCTCGCCGTCCTGAAACGTCCCTGCGATGTCACCTTGTTCCTCGACAGCCAGTATGTGCTTAAAGGCATTACCGAGTGGCTGCCCGGCTGGAAGGCCAAGGGTTGGAAGACCGCTGCCAAGCAGCCGGTAAAAAACGTGGACCTGTGGCAGCGGCTGGATGCGCTGGTGGCCAGCTCCGGCCACGCGATCGACTGGCGCTGGGTCAAGGGCCACGCCGGCGACCCCGGCAACGAGCGGGCCGATGCGCTGGCCAACAAAGGCGTGGAGCAGGCCCTGCGCAGCTAGGCCGCCAAGGCCTGTGCGCCGCTACGCCGCTCGGGGCCCGGCCTCAGCCGCCGATGTAACTCATCTCCACCCGCCGCTGTGTGCTGCCCGCATCAGGCGGCTGCATGCCGCGGGTGGCGGAGTAGCGGTCGGTGCGGGCGCCCCACACGGTGGCAATCGCATCGCGCAACTGTTCTTCGCTGGCGCCGGAGCGCAGCAGCGAGCGCAAGTCGTGCCCCTGGCCCGCAAACAGGCACAGGTAGAGCTGGCCTTCGGTCGAGAGGCGCGCGCGGTTGCAGTCGCCGCAAAAAGCCTGCGTCACGCTGCTGATGAACCCCAGCTCGCCGGCGGACGGGTCGTGCTGCCCCTGAGAGTCGGCATGGCCATAGCGCTGCGCCGTGTCGCCGGGGTGGCCCTTGCGCAGAGCGACCAGCGGCATTTCTGCGCGCAACCGCTCCAGCACCTCGCCGGACGGCAGCACATCGTCCATGCGCCAGCCGTTGGTGGCGCCCACGTCCATGAATTCGATGTAGCGCAGGATCACGCCGCTGCCCTTGAAGTGCCGCGCCATGGGCACGATTTCCTGCTCGTTGGTGCCGCGTTTGACCACCATGTTTACCTTCACCGGCCCCAGGCCCACCGCCTGCGCCGCCTCGATGCCGTTCAGCACGTCGGCCACCGGGAAGTCCACGTCGTTCATCGCCTTGAACACGGCGTCGTCCAGCCCGTCCAGGCTCACCGTCAGGCGCTGCAGGCCGGCGTCTTTGAGCGAGCGGGCTTTTTTAGTCAGCAGGGAGCCGTTGGTGGTGAGCGTCAGGTCTAGCGCTTTGCCGTCGGGGGTGGTGAGGGCGGCCAGTTTTTCAATCAGCAATTCGATATTTTTGCGCAGCAGCGGCTCGCCGCCGGTAAGCCGTATTTTTTGCACACCCAGCGCCACAAACTGGCGGGTGAGCTGGATGATTTCTTCAAAGCTTAGGAGCGCGCTGTGCGGCAGGTAGGCGTAGTCCTTGTGAAACACCTCCTTGGGCATGCAGTAGCTGCAGCGGAAGTTGCACCGGTCGGTCACGCTGATACGCAGGTCGCGCAGCGGGCGCTGCAGCGTGTCGAGCATGCCGGCGGCCAGTGCGCCGGTGCCGGCGCCCGGGGTAAGGGCCATGGGCTGCCCGAGGGTTCTTTCGTCAATCAGCGGGAAAACGCGAGGTGTGGGGCTGGCCATGATTTTTAGAGGTTTTATACGTCCTAGCGCCCGTCGTCAGGGCGCCACCAGCTTCAATAATAATAGCAATCGTCCCTGCGAAAACCCCATGAAGCAATTCCCTTTTTCCCTGCTGCTCGTCGCGCTGGCTCCCTGGGCTGCTGCCCAGTCCGGCGCCGACGGGGGCAACGCCGCATCGCTTTCGGAGCGCGATTTTCTCGACGAGATGCCGGTGGTGCTGTCGGTGTCGCGGCTGGCGCAGCCGCTCGACGAGGCGCCCGGTGCGGTCACTGTGCTGGACCGCAATTTCATTCGCGCCTCCGGAGCGCGCGATGTGGCCGACCTCTTGCGCGTGGTGCCCGGCTTTCAGACCACCACCTCCTTTGAGACCGACGCGCCCATGGCCAGTTACCACGGACGCATTGACGACTGGTCCAACCGCATCCAGGTGCTGGTGGACGGCCGCTCGGTGTATTCAGGCAACCTGCAGGGCTCCACCGGCATCGGCCTGCAGGCGCTTGCGATGGACGATATCGAGCGCATCGAGGTCTTGCGCGGCTCCAACTCTGCGGCTTACGGGGCGCGTGCCTTTCTGGGTGTGATCAACATCGTCTCCCGGGATGTGCGGGAAACCTCCGGCGCGCGCGCCGCCTTGACCGGTGGCGACGGCGGCGTGGCAGACGCCTATGCCTCGGTGGGCTGGGGCCACACCGGCAACGCTTACCGGTTGAGCCTGGATTCGCGGGGGGACATGGGCTTGCGGGGCGCTTATGGTGTGAACCGGGTATCGCGCCTGAACTTCTCGGGCGCCATCAGCCTGCCGTCGGCCGCTTCGCTGGAGATTCGCGCCGGCAACGTGGACATTGACGCGGGCCGAGGCGCGCTGGGGCAGCCGGGGAACATCGCCAGAAGCCGGTACATGGGAACCGGATTTTTGCAGGCGGATGTGCATCTGCCTCTCGCTGCCGATCAGGACTTGCAGCTCAGCGTGTCCCAAACCCAGATAAGCGAAAAAGACAGTTTTCGCTTCTACGACAGCGCCTCCCCCCCAGCTTTTCAAGGTGTGCTGATTGACTTTTCGGCTTACGAGGTGAACCGGGCACTGTCCTTGCAGCACACCTCGCGCTGGAATCCGCAGTGGCGCACGGTGTGGGGCATGGAGCTCCGGCAGGAGCACATTGAATCGCCTACCGGATTTGATGGAAGAGGCTCGGTGACCAACAACTTCCAGCGACTGTTCGGCAATGCCGAGTGGCGCATACGGCCCGAATTGGTGCTGAACAGCGGGCTGATGCTGGAGCACAGCGACATCGGGGGCGGCACCGCGTCGCCCCGGGTGATGTTGAACTGGCACGCGCTGCCCGGCCAGACCCTGCGCGCCGGTGTGTCCACCGCGTTTCGCCCGCCCAGCGCCCATGAAAAATATGCAAATGTGCGTTACTACGACGCAAGCGGTAACCTGCTGCTCACTACCGTGCAAAGCAGTGGCAATGTAGGGCCCGAGAAAGTGGAAGCCCGCGAGCTGGGCTACAACCTGAGCCTGCCAAGGCAGGGCATATCGGGGGATGTGCGGGTGTTCAACGAGCGAATCAGCGACGCCATCGAGCGGCCTTCCAAGGCCGACTCCGACCCCTATGACTACCGCAACATCGAAAACTACCGCATCGTCGGCACCGAGCACCAGGTTCAGTGGAAGCCCAATGCCGCGTCCTCCGTCTTTCTGACTCAGACCTGGACAACGGTAGAAGAGGCTAACCGGGTGCGCCTGAAGTACAGCGCGGCGCGCTACGCCATGTCGATGGGCGGGCAGTACACCACCCGCAGCGGCTATGTGTGGTCTGTCTCGCACGCGCAGGCGGACGACATCGCGCTCATGTCCATGGCCAGTGAAAAACAACCCTACTCGCTGACCCGCACCGACGTTCGCATTGCTAAGCCCTTTCTGCTGGGCCGGAACAAGGCCGAACTGGCGCTTACCGTGCAAAACATCGACCAGCCCGGCCAGGACGGGGACTGGCAGTTCCGTTTCGACCGCAGGGCATTTGTCACTTTTAGGGTGGAGCAGTAGTTTTGTTGCTTCGCCGCTTGTTCCAGCGCATGGCCGCGAGCCTTGCGGCCTGCGTTTGTATGGCCGGGTATGGCGTTGCTCGGGTGTTAGGTTGCGGTCTGCGTCGGGGCTGTGGGCTGTGCATGGGGCTGCTCATGTGGTTGCTCGTGGGGCTGGTGTGGAGCCTGTCGGCGGGTGGCGCCCATGCAGCTGAGCTGGATGTCGTAAGCCCCGACAGGAGCGCCGGTTACACCGAGGCCGCGCAGGCCGTGGCCGCCGAATGGGCGCAGCTCTCGCAAGGCAAGGGAGATGCGCGGCTGGTGTACCTCAGTGATGGCGCCGGAACCGAGCCGCCCTCAGCGGGCGGACCCCGGGTCATCGTGACTTTGGGCCGCGAAGCGCTGGCCCGCGTGCTGGCGCAGGAGCCGCGGGTACCTGTCGTAGCGGCGCTGATTCCCAAAGCCGGCTTTGAGCGCGTGTTGAAAGATGCGCCCAAAAGGCCGGCGGCACCTGTGGTCGCCCTCTACCTTGAGCAGCCCATGGCCCGACAGGCGGAGCTGCTGCGCCTGGCCCTGCCCGATGCCAAGCGGGTGGGCGTGTTGTGGGGAGCCGAGTCGATGCCGCAGGCCGACGTTGTGCAGTCCAGCCTGCAGGCCCGCGGCTTTGCGCTTGCGGGCGCCTATGTGGGTGATGCGAGAGATCTTTTCAGTAGCTTGAAGACGGCGCTGGCCGACGCCGATGTGCTGCTGGCGGTGCCCGACCCGGGCGTTTTCAATGGTTCGAACATTGCCAACGTGCTGCTGGCGACCTACCGTGCGCGGGTGCCGGTGATGGCCTTTTCGCCGGCTTATGTGCGGGCGGGGGCCTTGTTGTCCTTGCACAGCAGCCCGATGCAAATCGGCCGGCAGGCAGCCGCTATGGCGCGGACACAGTGGTCGGGTGCGGCAGGTGGTGGCGCTGCGGGGGGCTCGCAGTTTCCGGCGGAATTTACCGTGACAGTCAATG
>NZ_CAMCVG010000030.1 GCF_945881795.1 Rhodoferax sp. OV413 | reverse complement strand
AGCGCCGCCCGCACGCCCATGGGTGCATTTCAGGGCGACTTTGCCTCGCTTGCCGCCCACGATCTGGGTGGTGCTGCCATCCGGGCCGCCGTCGAACGCGCCGCCACCGGTTCGCAGTTCACGCCTAATCTGGTCACGGAAGTGCTGTTTGGCAATTGCCTGATGGCGGGCCAGGGTCAGGCGCCTGCGCGTCAGGCCGGCTTCAAGGGTGGCTTGCCGGCCAGCACCGGCGCGGTCACGCTGTCCAAAATGTGCGGCTCGGGCATGCGCGCGGCGATGTTTGCGTACGACATGCTGCTGGCCGGCAGCCACGACGTGCTGGTCGCCGGCGGCATGGAGAGCATGACCAACGCGCCCCACCTGCTGCCAAAGGGGCGCAGCGGCATCCGCATCGGGCACGACCGCATCTTCGACCACATGATGCTAGACGGACTCGAAGACGCCTACGAGCCCGGCCGCTCCATGGGCACTTTCGGCGAAGACTGCGCAGCCAAATACAGCTTCACCCGCTCCAGCCAAGACAATTTCGCCACAGCCAGCGTGCAGCGTGCGCAAGCAGCTATTAAATCAGGAGCGTTTGTGGCGGAAATCACTCCGGTGACGGTCAAGACCCGCGCGGGCGACGTGCAGGTCAGCATCGATGAAGGCCCCGGCAAGATCAAGCTGGACAAGATCCCCACCCTCAAAGCCGCCTTCAAAAAAGACGGCACCATCACCGCCGCCAGCAGCAGCTCCATCAACGACGGCGCCGCCGCCATGGTGCTGATGCGCGAAGACACGGCCGCTGCGCTCGGCTGCCAGCCACTGGCCCGCATCGTGGCCCACGCCACCCACGCGCAGGAGCCCAACTGGTTTGCCACCGCGCCGGTAGGCGCCACCCGCAAAGTGCTGGCCAAGGCCGGCTGGGCGGTGGAGGACGTGGACTTGTGGGAAATCAACGAGGCGTTTGCGGTGGTGCCGATGGCGCTGATGGCCGAGCTGAACATTCCGCATGACAAAGTCAATGTGAATGGCGGCGCCTGCGCGCTGGGCCACCCGATCGGCGCATCCGGCGCCCGCATCATGGTTACGCTGATGCATGCGCTCCGGGCGCGCGGCCTCAAAAAAGGCGTTGCCACCCTGTGCATCGGCGGCGGCGAAGCCACCGCGATGGCGCTCGAGATGCTCTAACCCCCCAACCCAACCCAACCCCATCACCCCAAAATACGCCATGCTGCTCACCCAAGACCAGGAAATGATCCGTGACGCGGTCCGCGACTTTGCGCAGGCCGAGCTGTGGCCGAATACCGCGCGGTGGGACAAGGAGCACACATTTCCCACCGCAGCCCACAAAGGCCTGGCCGCGCTGGGCGCCTACGGCATTTGCGTGCCCGAGGCGCTGGGCGGCGCGGGGCTGGATTATGTGACGCTGGCAGTAGTGCTGGAAGAAATTGCCGCGGGCGACGGCGGCACCAGCACCGTGATCAGCGTGACCAACTGCCCGGTCAACGCCATCCTCCTGAAATTCGGCAACGCCGCGCAACAAAAGCAGTGGCTCGAGCCGCTGGCGCAGGGCAGGATGTTGGGCGCCTTCTGCCTGACCGAGCCGCACGTGGGCAGCGATGCCTCGGGCCTGCGCACCACCGCTGTGCGGCAGGGTGACGAGTACGTCATCAACGGCGTAAAGCAGTTCATCACCAGCGGCAAGAACGGCGATGTCGCCATCGTCATTGCGGTCACCGACAAAGGCGCCGGCAAAAAAGGCATGAGCGCCTTTCTGGTGCCCACCAACGCGCCGGGCTACTGCGTCGCGCGGCTCGAAGATAAGCTCGGCCAGCACAGCAGCGACACCGCGCAAATTAATTTCGACAACTGCCGCATTCCAGCCGAGAACCTGCTCGGCAAAGAAGGCGAGGGCTACGGCATCGCGCTGGGCGGGTTAGAGGGCGGGCGCATCGGCATTGCGGCGCAAAGCGTGGGCATGGCCCGCAGTGCGCTCGATGTTGCCATTGCCTACGCCAAAGACCGGCAGAGCTTCGGCCAGCCCATCTTCAACCACCAGGCGGTGGGCTTTCGTCTGGCCGACTGCGCCACCGAGCTTGAGGCCGCCCGCCAGCTCATCTGGCACGCCGCCGCCCTGCGCGACGCCGGCCGCCCCTGCCTGAAAGAGGCCGCCATGGCCAAGCTGTTTGCCAGCGAAATGGCCGAGCGCGTCTGTAGCGCCGCCATCCAGACCCTGGGCGGATACGGCTATGTGAGCGACTTTCCGCTCGAGCGCATCTACCGCGACGTGCGTGTGTGCCAGATTTACGAGGGCACCAGCGACGTGCAGAAAATCATCATCCAGCGCGCGCTGGGCTGAGCCAGATGGCGTCCGCACTCCCCGCCGGCCTGACCGTTTTCGAGCGGGGCTGGCTCTCCAGCAACAACGTGCTCCTGCAGGACGCAGACAGCGCGGTGCTCGTTGACAGCGGTTATTGCACCCACGCAGCCCAAACGCTCGCGCTCCTAGACGCGGCACTGGGCACTCGGCCGCTGGATGTGTTGCTCAACACCCACTTGCACAGCGACCACTGCGGCGGTAATGCCGCCCTGCAGGTCCGCTACCCCGCCCTCAAGACCCATATTCCCCCCGGCCACGCGGCCGAAGTGCGGACCTGGGACGCCGACGCGCTCACCTACCGAGCCACCGGCCAGCAATGTCCCCGCTTTCGGATGGACGACGTGCTCCTTCCGGGCACCGAGCTGCGCTGCGGCGGGCTGATCTGGCAGGTGCACGCCGCGCCGGGGCACGACCCGCACTCCGTCATCCTGTTTGAGCCCCAGAACCGCACGCTGATATCGGCCGACGCCCTGTGGGAAAAAGGCTTCGGCGTCGTTTTCCCCGAGCTGGACGGCGACGCGGCCTTCGACGAGGTGGCCGCCACGCTCGACCTGGTCGAGCGACTGCAGCCCGCCACCGTGATTCCGGGGCACGGGCCGGTGTTTACCGCCGCGCAGCAGGCGATTGATTACGCCCGCCAGCGGCTCGCCGGCTTTGTGCAAAACCCCGCCAAGCACCTGCAATACGCCGCCAAGGTGCTGATCAAGTTCAAGCTCCTGGAAGCCCGCCGGCTGCCGCTCGAGGCGCTGATGGATTGGGTCAGCAGCACGCCCTATTTCAGCACCACCCTGCGCCGCCATTTTGGCGATGCCAACCTTTCCGACGCCACCACCGCGCTGCTGCACGATCTGGTGCGCTCCGGCGCTGCCCGCTTGCAGGACAGCGTGGTGTTTGACGCCTGATTGGTCGGCATGCATTCCATAGCCCCGCGCGCGGCCTGCCCCTGCGGCCGACGCCTAGTTGTATGTTGACGCAGACATGCTGTGAAATCTGCCACAATTTGCTGCGCCTTTGACGTTTACGTAAACGTCAACTAAGCCCCCGGTTCTGCTTACTCGCAGCGTGGGGCCCCTTTGTTGGAGTGTTCATGCCGGTCCTGGAATCCAAACTCAACCCCCGCTCGGCGGACTTCGCGGCCAACGCGGCGGCCATGCGGGCGCTGGTGGATGACCTGCGCGCCAAGCTAGAAGTCGTCGCACAGGGCGGCGGCGATGCAGCCCGCGCCAAGCACACCGCCCGCGGCAAGCTGCTGCCGCGCGACCGGGTGGGCCTGTTGCTGGACCCCGGCACCCCGTTTCTGGAACTCGCGCCGCTGGCCGCGCTGGCCATGTACCCCGACCGCGACGGTAGCGACAGCGCCCCCTGCGCCGGCGTGATTGCCGGCATCGGCCGGGTGAGCGGGGTGGACTGCGTGATCGTGTGCAACGACGCCACCGTCAAGGGCGGCACCTACTACCCGCTCACCGTCAAGAAGCATTTGCGCGCCCAGGAAGTGGCCGCGCAAAACCGGCTGCCCTGTATTTATCTGGTGGATTCGGGCGGCGCCAACCTGCCAAACCAAGACGAGGTGTTCCCCGACCGCGACCACTTCGGCCGCATCTTCTTCAACCAGGCCAACATGAGCGCGCAGGGGATTGCGCAGATTGCGGTCGTCATGGGCAGCTGCACCGCGGGCGGTGCCTATGTGCCCGCCATGAGCGACGAGACCATCATCGTCAACAATCAGGGCACCATCTTTCTGGGTGGCCCGCCGCTGGTCAAAGCCGCCACCGGCGAGGTGGTCAGCGCCGAAGACTTGGGCGGCGGCGATGTGCACACCCGGCTCTCGGGCGTGGCCGACCACCTGGCGCAGGATGACCGGCATGCCCTGGCGCTGGCCCGCGAAGCGGTTGCCCATTTGAATAAGAAAAAGGCCGCGGCGCTTGATGTGATTGCGCCGCGTGCTCCTCTTTTGGAAGCGAGCGAGTTGTACGGCGTGATTCCCGCCGACACGCGCAAGCCGTTTGATGTGCGCGAAATCATCGCCCGCATCGTGGACGGCTCCGAGCTGCACGAGTTCAAGCCGCGCTTCGGTGCCACGCTGGTGTGCGGCTTCGCGCATGTTGAGGGCATGCCGGTGGGCATCATCGCCAACAACGGCATCCTGTTCAGTGAATCGGCCCTCAAGGGTGCGCATTTCATCGAGCTGTGCTGCCAGCGCAAGATTCCGCTGGTGTTTTTGCAGAACATCACCGGCTTTATGGTCGGGCGCAAGGTGGAGAACGAAGGCATCGCCCGCAACGGCGCCAAGATGGTCACCGCAGTGGCCACCGCGCAGGTGCCGAAATTCACCATCATCATCGGCGGCAGCTTCGGGGCAGGCAACTACGGCATGTGCGGCCGCGCCTTCGGGCCGCGTTTTCTGTGGATGTGGCCCAACGCGCGCATCTCGGTCATGGGCGGCGAGCAGGCCGCCAGCGTGTTGGCCACCGTCAAGCGCGACGGCATCGAGGGCAAGGGCGGCACCTGGAGCGCCGACGAGGAAGAAGCCTTCAAGGCCCCCCTGCGCCAGCAGTACGAAGCCCAAGGCCACCCCTACTACGCCACCGCCCGTCTCTGGGACGACGGCATCATCGACCCCGCCGACACTCGCCGCATGCTGGCGCTGGGCCTGAGCGCGTCCCTCAACGCCCCGATTGCAGACACGCAGTTCGGCGTGTTCCGCATGTAACGCGGCAGGGGACTCCATGCGATTGCGCCACTGTTTGCTCCTCGCCGCCTGGGCAGTAGCGGTGCCCTTGTCCGCCGTATGGGCCCAAAACGCTGCCACCGCCAATGCCACTGCTGGAGTTTCGCCGGTCGCCAGCGAGGCCGCGGCCAAGGATTTGCGCGAGGTGAGCGTGCGCATTCCGGTCACCGTCAAAGATCTCTATGGCCGGCAAGAGACCAAAAACATTCCCATCACCATTTACAGCCCCGCGGGCGAGGGGCCTTTCCCCTTGCTGGTGTTCAACCACGGGCGGGCTCCGGCGGCCAAACGTGCGGCGCAGGGCCGTAACCGGCCGGAGGCAGCGGCCCGCTATTTTGTGGCCAAGGGATTTGTAGTGATGGCACCCACCCGCGTAGGCTATGGCGAGACCTATGGCGACTTCGATCCCGAGCAATCCGGCAGCTGCAGCAACCTGCAGGTGGAGCCCATGTCGACGGCAGCGTCCGACCAGGTGCTGGCTGCTGTGGAGTACGCCAGGACTTTGCCTTTTGTGGATGCCAGCCGCTGGCTGGTCGCAGGCCAATCGGTGGGCGGGCTCACCGGTATCGCCACTGTGGCGCGCGCGCCGGAGGGTTTGCTGGGTGGCATTAACTTCTCCGGGGGCACTGGCGGAAACCCCGACAGCAGCCCCGGCCGGTCCTGCCGTCCCCAGGCGCTTGAAACTTATTGGGGCAGGATTGCCGCACAGGCCCGGGTGCCCATGCTGTGGATGTATTGGGAGAACGACAAGTACTGGGGGCCCGATGCGCCCAGAGCTTGGCACAAGGCCTGGACGGCCGGCGGTGGCACCGCAGATTTTTGGCACTTCTCGCCCTCCGGCGAGGATGGCCACAATGGCCTCAACGCTGACATGGACCACTGGCTGCCAGTGGTGGATGAGTTTCTAAGCCGCCTTGGATTCAGTCGTCCCGGCATCGTGCCCCGTCCCGGGGCCAGCGGCTTCGCCGAGTTGGTTGACACCAGCAAAGCCTCTTTCAACCCCCAAAGCCGGGCGGCGTATGACAGGTTTCTGGCGTCGCCCCTTCCACGCGCATTCGCGCTGTCCGGCACCGGCGGCTGGGGCTTTGCGGCGGGGGACTATGCCCATGGCAAGGCCTTGGGCAATTGCCAGAGGTATCACGTCAGTTGTCGGCTTTATGCGGTTGACAACGATGTCGTCTGGACGCGCCCCGAGCTAACGCGTTGACCGATTATTTGCGCCCAACAGTCCGACCGAGATCACCATGTTCACCAAAATTCTCATCGCCAACCGGGGCGAAATTGCCTGCCGGGTCGCCGCCACCGCTGCGCAGCTAGCTATAAAAACTGTAGCGGTCTACTCCGAGGCAGACGCGCAGTCCCGGCACGTGGCCGCCTGTGACGAGGCGGTTTTTATCGGCGGCAGTGCGCCCCAGGACAGCTACCTGCGGTGGGAGCGCATCATCGAAGCCGCGTTGGCCACCGGCGCGCAGGCGGTGCACCCGGGCTACGGTTTCTTGAGCGAAAACCAGGACTTTGCCAAGGCCTGTGCCGCTGCGGGGCTGGTGTTCATCGGGCCGCCGGCGTCTGCCATTGCGGCCATGGGCCTGAAGGCCGAGTCCAAGCGGCTGATGGAGCAAGCCGGCGTACCGCTGGTGCCGGGCTACCACGGGCAGGAGCAGGACGCCGGACGATTGCAGCGCGAGGCCGACGCCATCGGCTACCCCGTGCTCATCAAGGCCAGCGCGGGCGGCGGCGGCAAGGGCATGCGCGCGGTCGACAAGCCGGAGGACTTTGCCGAAGCACTGGCCAGCTGCCAGCGTGAGGCCGCGAACAGCTTTGGCAATGACGCGGTGCTGATTGAGAAATACGTGCAGCGCCCCCGGCACATCGAGATTCAGGTGTTCGGCGACTCCCACGGCAATTACGTGTACCTGTTCGAGCGCGATTGCTCGGTCCAGCGCCGCCACCAGAAGGTGCTGGAAGAGGCCCCCGCCCCCGGCATGACGCCCGCTTTGCGCGCCCAGATGGGCCGGGCCGCGGTGGAGGCGGCGCGCGCGGTGAACTACGTGGGCGCCGGCACGGTCGAATTCATCGTCGAGCAGCCCGGCGGCTATGGGCTGGAGGGGGCCAAGTTTTACTTCATGGAGATGAACACCCGCCTGCAGGTGGAGCACCCCGTCACCGAGGCGATCACCGGGCTGGATCTGGTGGAGTGGCAATTGCGCGTGGCTGCCGGCGAGGCGCTGCCCTTGCAGCAGGATCAGCTGCAGATCCACGGCCACGCTATCGAGGCGCGCATTTGCGCCGAAAACCCGGACAACAACTTCCTGCCCGCCATCGGCCGCCTGCAGGTGTTCGGCCTGCCGCCGCACGCCGCATTTGCTAGGGCCCCGCAGGGCGTTCGGGTGGACTCAGGCGTTCGCCCGGGCGATGCCATCAGCCCGTTTTACGACTCGATGGTGGCCAAGCTCATCCTGCACGGCGCCACCCGCGCCGAGGCCCTGGCCCGGCTGGACGCCGCCCTGGCGCAGACCCACATCGTCGGTCTGGCAACCAATGTGCAGTTCTTGCGGCATGTCGTGTCCAGCCACTCCTTCACAGCCGCGCAGCTCGACACGGCGCTGATTCCGCGGGAGGCGGCGTCTTTATTCGGGTGCGATCTGGTTGGCTTGCCGGTGGCGGCTGCCGCGTGGGTGGCCCACACCCTGCACGCAGGCGAAGCCGAGGCGGCGCTGTACGGTGCGCACCCGGCCTCGAAGGGCTGGCGCGACCCCTGGGCTGCGCGGGATGGCTGGAAGTCGCATGGTCCGCGTGTGCGCAGCTTTGCCCTCGAATACGCCGGCGCGCCGCACACCGCCCTGCTGCGCACGCTGCCCGGTGGCGCGCTGGAACTGAGTGTGGATGGCCAGACGCTGGCGCTGGAATGGTCGGCCCACGAGACTACGCAAATTGCGGCCCTAGACATTCGCCTAGGCGGCCGGCGGCTGCGGGCCAATGTATATAAAAATGGGGTGATAGCCCACGTATTTACTGCGCAGGGCGCTACGCAAATCATAGCAGTTGACCCGCTGGCCCATGCCGGCGGCGCGCAGGCGGAGGGCGGCCGGCTGACGGCGCCGATGCCGGGCAAGGTGGTGTCGTTCTCGGTGAAGGCGGGCGACAAGGTTCATAAAGGCCAGGCGATGGCGGTGATGGAAGCGATGAAGATGGAGCACACCATCTGCGCGCCCGCTGACGGCACGGTGGACGAGCTGCTGTACGCCCCGGGCGATCAGGTCGCCGAGGGCAGCGAGCTGCTGCGCCTGAGCGTGCGGGCCTGAGCCTGCGGGCCTGAGCCGGCCCGCCGTGGAGCGGAGCCCGTCCGCGCTGCGGCGAAAATGCGCCTATGCCCACTTTGCACATCACCTACTACTCGGCCGACTTCGACGAAGACCGCTGGATTCCTGCCCTCCAAGCCGCCATTCCTGAGGCGCGGGTCAGCCTCTGGCAGAGCGGCGCCCCGGTTGCCGACTACGCCGTAGTCTGGAAGCCGCCGCAGCAGATGCTCGACGAGCAAGCGGGCCTCAAAGCCATTTTCAACACCGGTGCAGGCGTCGACGCGCTGATGAAGCTGAATCTGCCCGCCGGCGTGCCGGTGATCCGGCTGGATGATGCCGGCATGTCGGTGCAAATGGCCGAATACGTGTGCCATGCGGTTATCCGCCACTTCCGTGAGCTGGACGGCTACGAGGCCGACACCGCCGCCGGCCACTGGTCGTACCGCAAGCCCCGCAACCGCGCCGACTACCCCGTGGGCATTTTGGGCCTGGGCGTGCTGGGCGAGCGCGTGGCAAAAGCGGTGGCGCAGTTTGATTTCCCAGTCCGGGGCTGGAGCCGCTCGCCCAAGGCGATTGCCGGCGTGCAGTGTTTTCAGGGCCCGGCGCAGTTGCAGGACTTTTTGGCCGCCAGCCGCATCGTGGTTTGCCTCCTGCCGCTCACGCCAGAGACCGACAGCATCCTGAGCGCCTCCAACCTGGCGGTCATGCGCCCCGGCGGCTACCTGATCAACGTGGCGCGCGGCGCCCATGTGGTTGATGCCGATCTGCTGGCTGCCCTTGACAGCGGCCACCTGGCCGGTGCCACGCTGGATGTGTTCCGCACCGAGCCGCTGCCCGCAGATCATCCGTTCTGGGTGCATCCCCGCATCACCGTCACCCCGCACACCTCGGCGCGCACCCTGCGTTCTGAGAGCGTGGCCCAGATTGCCCGCAAGATTGCCGCGCTGCAAAGCGGGCAGGGCGTGGCCGGCCTGGTGGACGCGGGGCGGGGGTATTGATGGCGGACGCCTTTGCGGCCCTGGCCGCTGCCCGCACCTCGGTGCGCGGCTTCACGACCCAACCGGTGAATGATGAATTGCTGCGCGAACTACTTGCTACCGCGCGCTTAGCGCCCAGCGGCGCCAACTTGCAGCCGGGCAGCTTTGTGCAGGTGCGCGGTGCGGTGCGCGAGGGGCTGTCCGGCGCTCTGTGCGCCGCCTTCCGCGACGGCGCTGCCGAGGCCGAGGACTACAGCTATTTTCCCGCCCCCTTGCCCGGTCACTTGCGCCGCCGGCAAGTGGCTGCGGCCCGCGCGCTGTATGACAGCATCGGCACCGCCCGCGAAGACCGCGCCGGGCGCGACCTGCAGTTCGAGCGCAACTTCCGCTTCTTTGAGGCGCCAGTGGCGCTGGTTGTCACCATCGAGCGCGGCATGGGAAGCGGCTGCTTTATGGACCTTGGCATGGCCCTCTACGGCCTGCTGCTCGCCGCCCAATCACAGGGCCTTGCCAGCTGTGCAATTGGCGCCCTGGCCTCGTACCCCAGTCTGGTGCGCAGCCATCTGGGGCTGGGCCCCGAGCACCAGATCGTTTGCGGTGTCGCCCTCGGCTACCCCGACCTATCCGCTCCGGTGAACCGCACCCGCACCAGCCGGCTCGCGGTAGATGATTTTTTCAGGGTGCTGGGGTAGCGGACGGCAGTTGGTCGTTCGACGGCCGCGCCTCAGCCAGCCACTCCACCAAGCCCGCCGCCCCTATGCCACCTGCCCCCGCCACCGCGGCAAGCCCGCAGGCGCCGGGCGATGCGAGCTCTTCCAAATCGGCCAGCGCGCGCACCAGCGCGATTGCGCCGGACGCGCCAATCGGGTGACCGCGCGCGATGCCGCCGCCGTGGCGGTTCATCGTGGCGGGATCCAGACCCAGGGCGTGGCAGTAGGCCAGGCCTTGCACGGCAAAGGCGTCGTGCAGTTCCACCACCGCGCATTGCTGAATGCTTTGTAAACCGGCGCGTTGCAGCACGGCGCGGGTCGCAGCCTCTGCGGCCAGCAGGGGCATGGCCGGGTCTGTGCCCACCGATGCGCTGCTCAGCCACTGCGCCCGCGGGCTGATGCCCAGCCGGCGGGCGGCAGATTCGCTCATGAGCAGCACCATCCCCGCACCATCGGCGCGGGTGGAAATTCCCAGTGTGCTGACGTCGCAGTCGGTGGCGTGCGGATTGCGAGATCGAGCTTGCACCGGCAGCCGTGCAGCGGCCGCAGGGCTGATGGCGCGGGGGTAGGCGTCGTGCAGCAGGCCCGCCACGGGCACGATTTCTTGTGCGGTGGCTTCACGCGGCGCTTGAGCCAGGCGGTGCGCGCGGGCGTGGCTTTGCAGCGCGTAGTTGTCTTGACGCGTGCGGCTGATTCCGTGGGCTGCGGCGTAGTCGGCGGCGGCTTGCAGCAAGTCGGGGTCTTGGGCGGGGTCGGGCGCGAAGGCGGGCCGCTCAAAGGAAACCGGCACATCGCCCACATTCAGCGGCCGGTGCTGGCGAATCGGCGCGCGGCTCCACGCCTCCACGCCGCCGGCCACCACCACCTCGGCCTGCCCGCCGACCAGCAAACCGGCGGCCAGGGCGATGGCGTCGAGGCCGGCGCAGCACTGCGTGTCTACCGTGTAGGCGGCGCAACGGTCCGGCAATCCGGCCGCCAGCGCCACCATGCGCGCGGGGTTGCCGCCGCCGCCCAGGGCATTGCCCAGCACCACCGCGTCCACATCGGCGGCGCGCAGGCCGGCGCGCCCCAGCAGCCCTTGGAGCACGGGCGCGCCAATCTCATGCGGGGCGAGCCGGGCGAAGGCGCCGCCATGCGGGGCGACCGCGCTGCGCGCCCAGGCGGCAATCAGCGCACGGGGGTGAGCCATGGCGCTACATCCTGGCTTGCAGTGGCGGCCAACAAGGCGCGGCCCAGTGCGGGGTGATCGGTTTTGCCGCTGGCGGTCTGGGGCCAATCGGCGCAGGCCCAGAGGCGGCGCGGCGTCTTGAAGGCTTCGAGCCGGCTGCGGCACCAGAGCTGCACGTCATGCAGGCTGGGAAGCTGTTCGGCGTTTTTAGCCCACTGAATGAGCGCCGCCACCTGTACCCCGCGCCGCGCGTCGGGCAGGCCGTGCACCGAGGCGCGGGCGATGGCGGGGTGGGCTTCGAGCACGGCTTCAAGCTCCTCAGGGAACAATTTTTTGCCGGCGGTGACCAGCATGCGGCTCTCCCGCCCGACCACGCGCAGGCGGCCTTGGGCGTCCAGGTGGCCGAGGTCGCGCACGCACACCCAATCGCCATCGCGCAGGGCTGTCGTGGGGTCGTTGGCAGCGCCCACATAGTCCATGAACAACATAGGGCTGCGCACATAAATCAGCCCGTCGGGGCCCTCAGGTGTGGCGCCGCGGACTTGCAAGTCGACCGTGTCAAAGGGCTGGCCCACCAGGTTCTCGGGCAGGTCGGGGTGCGAATCGGTCCAGGCGATGAAGCTGGTCTCGGACGCGCCATAAAACTCGACGATGCGGGCCTGCGGAAACAGCGCCTGCACATCGGGCGTGCGGCTGCGCGGCCAGCGTGCCCCGCTGATCAAGACCAGCCGCACCCCCGCAACCGGCGCGAGCCGGCGATGCTGCGCCCAGTCGAGCATGAGCAGCAACTGGCTGGGCACGGCCACCAGGCAGGGCGTCTCGCCGCGGGCCGCAATCGCCAGTGCGCCGGCCGCAGAAAACTCTTCCTGCACCACCACGCCCGCGCCCGACCACAGGCCCAGCAGCATGCCGAAGAGAAACAGCGAATGCGAGTCCCGCCCCGGCGCCAGAATGCGGCCCGCCGCCGGTTCGCCGAAGGTGCGCAGGCACAGCGCAAAACTCTCGGTCCACGAATGATGGTGCCGGCGAAAGCCCTTGGGCAGGCCGGTGCTGCCCGAGGTAAAGCCGATGTAAAAGGGCGAGTGCGGTGTCGGCGGCGCGTTGTCCCAGGGTGTGGTGTCGATGTGCGCCCGCACTGCCTGCAACACCGCTTCGGGCCACGCGGTATCGCCTATTGCTGCGCAGCGGCCGCTGGCTACTGTGCCTAAGAAGGCCACCAGCCTTTGCATCAGCGGGGGGCTGGGGTCTTGCAGCACGGTGGCCGGGGCGCGCGCCGCATTGAGCGCTAGGGCATGGGCCTGCACCTGCACCGCCAAGTCTGCAAAGCAGATGCTGCCGGCCTCGCTGCGGATGGCGCAGGCATCGCCCCGCTCCTGCGCCCACCGGCCCAGCCGGCTGTGCACCAGCTCCGGGGCTTCGGCGTCGGCGGGCGCTGTTTCGGGCATCAGGTCCCGCGCTTGGCGAACCGCCAGTCCGGCAATCCGCGCGCCACGGTGTGGCAGACCAGCGCGGTCAGGACGCACTTGATCAGGTCGCCCGGCACAAAAGCGCTGGTGCCGATCAGGGCTTGCTTCAGCGACAGGCCCGCTATCGCCATGAGCCCCACCACGCCGCTGGCGTGCACCACCAGCAGGCCGCCGATGGCAGATGCCACAAAGGCGCTGATGGCGATGCGCCGCGGGGCGCCGCCGGGCAGCACGCGCATCATCACGCCGGCCATGTAAGCACCCAGGGGCCAGGCCAGCAGGTAGCCCGCCGAGGGCGCAATGAACACCCCAAAGCCGCCCCGCCCGCCCGAGAGCAGCGGCAGCCCGATGGCCACACCGGCCAGAAATAGCAGTAGGGCCTGCAAGGCGAGCCGCGGGCCCAACAGGCAGCCGGCCAGCATCACGCCCAGCGTTTGCAGGGTAATTGGCACGCCCAGCGGCAGGTCGATTTTGGGAATCAGGCCCAGCACCGCCAGCAGGGCGGCAAACAGGGCGACAAGGGCAAAGGATTGGTTGCGCTGCATCGTTTTCTTTTTATTGGGTGAAAGGCTGCGGGCGCTAGCTGCCCAGCCGGACGTCGAGTGTATCGGCCACGCGCCGTGCGGTTTGCAGCATCTGGATGATCAAAGGCGGCAGCAGCCGCAAGCCGCCGCCGCGCCCGGTGCGCAGGCGGTAGGAGTCGTCCAGCCGCTTCCAGACCACAAAAAAGTGTTCAATAAACCGCAGCATGAGCGCCATCTGCAGGGCAAATCGCTCGGGCCGCAGACCCAAGGGTTTGAGCGGCGTGAGCAGCCGCTCCAGCACGTCTTGCAGGGCGCTGCTGCGGGTGCTTAAGGTGAGCGCAATGCCCAGCAGCGTGGCGCTGACCATGCGCAATACGCTCACCACGCCCACCTGGGCCTGCTCCAGCAGGGCATGCAATGCCAGCACCAGCAATGACGCAATCAGCAGCGCGCGCAGCAGGCGGCTGCCCTGTGCCGTGGCCCGGCCTAGCGAGGCATACAGCGCCCCGCACATTCCGCAGGCCACGCCCAGCATCACAGGGCTGCTGATCCAGAAAATTCCGGTGCTCAGCAGCGCGAGACACAGCAGCTTCCAACCGGCGGGCACCCTGTGCAGCCAGGTGCGGTGTTCGCTGTAGAGGCTGCCCATGTCAGGTCGGGAGGGTGTGGGAGAGGTGGCGTGTGGGGCCCCGTGCGGCGCGCGCGGCCACGTCGGCACGGTAGAGCCGGCACACGGTGTCGGGGTCGCCATCGGCCCGCACCTGGCCCTTATCGAGCCAGATGACGCGGTCAAAACTGCTGAGGTGCTCCAGTACATGGGTGGAGACGATGATGTGCTGCGGCACGCGGGCCATGTCGGCGTGGAGCAGGGCCTGGCCGGGAAGGTCGAGGCTGGCAAAGGGCTCATCGAGCAGGATGAGCGCGGGGCTGCTGAGCAAGATAGCCAGCCAGCAGACATGCTGCCGCTGCCCGTGGCTCAGGCTGCTGATCGCGCGCTCGGCCCAGTCCTGCAGGCCGCGGCCAGACAGGAAGGCGCGGGCTTTTTCCTGCGCCTCGCGGCGGCTCAGGCCCAGCGCCAGGGCCAACTCTTCCTGCACCGTCGGGAAGACAATCTGGTCATCGGGGTTCTGGAACATCATGCCCACCATGTTGGGCCGTTGCGTGTTGATGCGGTAAGCGGGCAGGCCCTGCACGGTCACCGTGCCGCTCTGGGGCGCGTCCAGCCCGCAGGCCATGCGAAACAGGCTGCTCTTGCCCGCGCCGTTGTCGCCAATCAGCCCGATGCGCGGCTCATGGAGCTGCAAGTTCAGGCCCGCAAACACTGCAGTGGTGCCGCGCATCAGGCTGGCGTTGGTGATGCTGAGCAATGCGTGCGCCTTGGAGGAATGAAGGTGAAGTGAGCCAGGGGGCGTTGGGAGGGAAGGACTATACCAACCGTGCCCGGATACAAGGCCCGCAGGTTCGCGGTTTAATAAGCCCCATGAATTTTCCATCCCAAGTCAGCATCGTCGACGTCGGCCCGCGCGACGGGCTGCAAAACGAAAAGCTGCAGGTGCCCGCTGCGGTGAAGATCGAACTGGTGCACCGCCTGCAGGACGCCGGCTTGCGGGAGATTGAGGTCACTAGCTTTGTGAGCCCCAAGTGGGTGCCGCAAATGAGCGATAACGCCGAGGTCATGGCCGGAGTGCAGCGCAAGGCGGGCGTGCGGTATTCGGTGCTCACCCCCAATATGCAAGGGTTTGAGGCCGCAGCCCTGAGCCGGCCCCATGAGGTGGTGGTGTTTGGCGCAGCCAGTGAGGCCTTCAGCCGCAAGAACATCAACTGCTCCATCGAAGAAAGCATCGAGCGTTTTCGCCCTGTGGCCGCCGCCGCGAGGGCTGCGGGCATGGCGGTGCGCGGTGCGATTTCGTGCGCGGTGGGCTGCCCGTATGAGGGCGATATTGCCCCCGAGCGGGTGGCGCTGGTGGCGCGGCTGATGCGCGATATCGGCGTGCAGCATGTGGGCGTGGCCGACACCATCGGTGTGGGTACGCCGCTTAAGGTGCAGCGGGCGCTGGACGCGGCCTTGCGGGTTTTTCCGCTGGAAGCGGTGTCAGGGCATTTTCACGACACCTACGGCATGGCGCTGGCCAACACGCTGGCCTCGCTGGAGCTGGGTATCTGGCATTTTGACGCCTCGGTGGCGGGCTTGGGCGGCTGCCCCTACGCACGGGGCGCTACCGGTAACGTGGCCACCGAAGATGTGGTCTACCTCCTGCACGGCATGGGCATAGACACCGGAATCGACCTGGACAAGCTGGTCGATGCCGGTGCCTTCATCAGTCAATTTCTGGGCCGCAAGCCCCATTCCCGCGCGGCCAACGCGCTACTCGCCAAACGGGAGACTCCATGAGCGACAACTACCTCGATCAACTCGCACGCGAAGATGCTATCAAAACGCTAGCTGCTCGCGCAGACCTGGCGCTGGCTACGGCCGAAAACATACCCAGTCCCTGCGTGAGCGTGTGCAGCATGGACGAAGACAGCGGCCTGTGCGAAGGCTGCTGGCGCACGGTCGACGAAATCTGCGACTGGGCCGTGAACGACGACGCCGAAAAACGAGCCGTCTGGGCCGGCATCGCCCGGCGCCTCCAGCAGGCCCATCCCGACGTACTGGCCTGAAGTCGCCATCACGCCCCCCTTTGAGGAGAACTCATGAAACAGATCACTTTTTATCTGGATTTCATCTCGCCCTACGCCTATCTGGCATTTGATGCGCTGCCCCGGGCGCTGGAGGGCCTGAGCTACAGCGTGCGCTACAAGCCGGTGTTTCTGGGCGGACTGCTCAAGCACAACGCGGTGCTCGGCCCGGCCGAAGTGCCGCCCAAGCGCAACTGGATTTACCGCCATGTGCAGTGGCTGGCGCAGCAGCAGGGGCTGGAACTGGCCTTTCCGGCCGCGCACCCGTTCAACCCCCTGGGCCTGCTGCGGCTGGCCATTGCCTCACAAGCCGACGGCCTGCCCAACCGCTATGTGTGTGAAACCTTGTTCAAGCATGTGTGGACCGGTGGCGCCGATGCCGCCGATGCGCAGCGGCTTGAAGCAGTCACAGCCCTGCTGGCTCCCGGGCGCGATGCGGCCGACGCCAGCGTCAAAGCCCAACTCAAGGCGCACAGCGACGAGGCCATTGCGCAGGGCGTGTTCGGGGTGCCCAGCTTTGAGGTGGACGGCAAAGTCTTTTGGGGGCTGGACGCGCTGCCGATGCTGCGCGCCTGTCTGGAGGACGCTACCTGGTTTACCGGAGAAGGGGCCGATGCGCGCTGGAATGCAGTGCACAGCATCCCTTCGGGTATACCCTTGCGTAGCACTTAATCCGCTCGATATTCCGTGATGCGATAAGACAGTCGAGGGTTTGCACTTAGTCTGTCAGAGAGTGGTCAGTTCCCCGTCAGAACAGGGTCAGTAGGTGCTCCAAGAATACGCCCGAAGCCTCCATGTCGGGGGCTGCACACAACTATTGGAGACACAACTATGGCAACAGCAGCCCCACGGCCGATGTCTGCAGAAGAGAAGAAAGTTATCTTCGCCTCTTCGCTCGGTACCGTTTTTGAGTGGTACGACTTTTACCTGTACGGTTCTTTGGCAGCCATCATTGCCAAGCAATTCTTCAGCGGTCTGGACGAAGGCTCCGCCTTCATCTTCGCGCTGTTGGCGTTTGCTGCCGGCTTCATCGTGCGCCCCTTCGGTGCCCTGTTCTTCGGTCGTTTGGGCGACATGATCGGTCGGAAGTACACCTTCCTGGTCACCATCCTGATCATGGGTATTTCGACCTTCATCGTGGGCATATTGCCGACATACGCCCAGATCGGCGTTGCCGCTCCCGTCATCCTGATCGTCCTGCGCTTGCTGCAAGGCCTGGCTCTGGGTGGTGAATACGGTGGCGCTGCGACCTACGTGGCTGAGCACGCCCCCATGGGCAAGCGCGGCGCGTACACCGCCTGGATCCAAACCACAGCAACTTTGGGCTTGTTCCTGTCCCTGATGGTGATTCTGGGCACCCGTACCGCCGTTGGCGAAGAGGCTTTCGCTGATTGGGGCTGGCGCGTTCCGTTCCTGGTCTCCATTCTGTTGTTGGCAGTTTCTGTCTACATCCGTTTGAGCATGAACGAATCCCCCGCCTTCACTAAGATGAAGTCCGAGGGCAAGACCTCCAAGTCCCCCCTGTCCGAGTCCTTCGGCCAGTGGAAGAACCTGAAGATCGTGATCCTGGCCTTGTTCGGCTTGGTGATGGGTCAAGCTGTGATCTGGTACTCGGGTCAGTTCTATGCCCTGTTCTTCCTGACCCAAGCCCTGAAGGTTGACGGCCCGACCGCCAACATCATGGTGGCGATCTCCCTGATCATCGGCACACCGTTCTTCATCGTGTTTGGCGCTTTGTCCGACAAGATCGGCCGTAAGCCCATCATCCTGGCAGGTTGCTTGCTGGGTGCTTTGACCTACTTCCCCGTGTTTGAAGCATTGACCAAGGCAGCTAACCCTGACTTGTATGCAGCGCAACAAGCCTCCAAGGTCACTGTGACTGCTGACCCCGCAGAGTGCTCGTTCCAGTTCAACCCTACAGGTACCGTGAAGTTCACTTCCAGCTGCGACATTGCCAAGCAACGTCTGGCCAGCGCCTCGGTGTCCTATGAAAACATTGCTGCACCTGCCGGCACTCCAGCCACCATCAAGGTGGGCGAGACTGTGGTCAAAGTGAAGTACAGCCCAGAAGACATCGCTGCAGCCAAGGCCAAGGCCGAAGCCAAGCTGGCTGAAGTGTCTGCCGCCACTCCGGTGGATGACAAAGCTGTGGCTGCTGCCAAGAAGTCTGTGGCTGACCTGAGCAACGAAAAGACCGCTGGCGCAACCCTGCTGGGTGCCAACCTCGGCGCTGCTTTGAAGGCTGCGAACTACCCTGCCAAAGCAGATATGGCCAAGTTTGACAAGGTCACCGTCATCATCATCCTCAGCTACCTGGTGCTGTTGGTGACCATGGTGTACGGCCCTATCGCTGCCATGCTGGTCGAAATGTTCCCCACACGTATCCGTTACACCTCTATGAGCTTGCCCTACCACATCGGTAACGGCTGGTTCGGCGGTTTGATGCCTACCACTGCCTTCGCTATCGTTGCGCAGACCGGTAACATGTACAACGGTCTGTGGTACCCCGTGATCATTGCATCGGCTACCGTGGTGATCGGAGCCCTGTTCATCTCCGAGACCAAAGACGTTGACATCTACGCCAACGACTGATTTGTACGAGTGAAGTGAGTTAGCGCCCCGGCTGAAAATGCCGGGGCAATTTTCAGGCTCTCCGCTCCGGAGGGCTTTTTTTTTGAAGGAAGTGTTATGTGGAAAATTGCTGTGGGCTTTGCCCTGTTTGCTGCTTTGGCCTTGTACATCTTGAGCACAGGCGGAGATATTGATATGGGTGGTGAGAAGCACGGCGCCGACGCGGTGCACACAGAAGCTCCCGCTGCTGCACCTGCTGCTGCCGCACCCGCTGCCACTCCTGCAGCCCCGGCCGCAAGCGAAGCCAAGTAATCCATTTACCTGTGGGCCCTCGGGCCCCATGGGTAACTGCTGGTGCCTAGAATGTCTCTCCCCATTGGAGAGCATTCACCATGACCCAAGGCACTATCCGCATTCGCGGGGCCCGACAGCACAACCTCAAGAACCTCGATCTCGACATCCGTACAGGTGAGCTGACGGTGGTCACCGGGCCCAGCGGTTCGGGCAAGTCCAGCCTGGTCTTTGATACGCTGTACGCCGAGGGCCAGCGTCGGTATGTCGAAACCTTCAGTGCCTATGCGCGACAGTTTCTCGACCGCATGGACAAGCCGGCGGTTGACAAGGTGGAGGGCGTTCCACCCGCCATTGCCATCGACCAGACCAACCCGGTGCGTTCCAGCCGTTCCACGGTTGGCACCATGACCGAGCTGAACGACCATCTCAAGCTACTGTTTTCCCGCGCGGGCAGCCTGTTTGACAAAGACACGGCGCTCCCCGTGCAGCACGACACCCCCGAGACAATTTATGCTGAGCTGGTGCGACGGGCCGCTGAACGACCCTCCGCGCCGCGGTTGGTGCTGACGTTTCCTGTCGAATTGCCGGGCAACACCACGCAGGAGGAAGTCACCCAGTGGCTGAGCGCCAGCGGTTTTACCCGGGTGCACGCCGAACGAGAAGAAGCGCGGGCAACGAGTCCCGCCAAGGCGTCCGCGGCAGCGAAAGAAGGCAAGGCTACCAAAGCCACCAAGGCCGCCAGCGCCGCCGCTGCCGAAAAAACCGGCGGCGGCACGGTCAAGATATTGGACGTGGTGGCTGACCGCTTCCGCATTGCGGGGGTAGAAAAATCGCGCGCGCTGGAAGCCATTGAAACCTGCCTCAAGCGCGGCAGTGGCCGGCTCAATGTTTATGTGGTTAATGAGGCTGCAGCGCCTGCCGATACTGCGCTTGCAGCTCCTGAAATAATAGCAAACGCGGCACCTGGAACCCAGTCGCTTTCGGGCCCATCGCCTGAGGTCTGGCGCTTTTCTACCGGCTTGCATTGTCCGCAGAGCGATATCCGCTACACCGACCCGATAGCATCGATGTTCAGTTTCAACTCGGCCGTGGGCGCCTGCGAGGCCTGCCGCGGCTTTGGTCGGGTGGTGGGGGTGGACTACGGACTCGTGATTCCCAACGACAAGCTCACCCTGCGCGCCGGGGCCATCAAGCCGATGCAGACACCCGCATGGCAGGAGTGCCAGGACGACCTGATGCGCCACGCCGAGGCCAGCGGCATTCCGCGCGACACGCCCTGGTACAAGCTCACGCCGGAACAAAAAAACTGGGTGCTCAAGGGCTCGCCGAACTGGAACGGCAAGTGGAACCAGCACTGGTTCGGGGTAGACCGGTTCTTTGAGTACCTCGAAACCAAGGCCTACAAGATGCACATCCGGGTGCTCTTGTCCAAGTACCGCAGCTACACCACCTGCCCCGGCTGTAGCGGTTCGCGTCTCAAGACCGAGAGCCTGCTCTGGCGCATTGGCACCAAGGCCCAGGCTGACATAGCGCTGGATCCGGCCAAGCGCTTTATGCCCCATGGTGTGAAGTGGTCCCGCGAGCAGCTCGAGGCCTTGCCGGGTTTGTCGCTGCACGATTTCATGCTGATGCCCCTGGACCGGCTCAAGCTTTTTTTTGATGCCTTGCAAGCGGATTTGGGCATCTTTATCACTCCGGACATCAAAGCCGAAGGCAGGGCAGCGTCGGGTGACGATTTGGCAGTTGCGCAGCAAACGCATGAGGAGCCCGGCGCTGTCCTGCCTGCGGTCCGGCCGGAGAAAGCTTCTGGTACTCCCACCGCTTCCGAGGCCGAGCACAAAACCCTCAAGCTCCTGTTTGAAGAGGTAGGTACCCGCCTTAAATACCTCTGCGACGTGGGCATTGGCTACCTGACGCTGGACCGCCAGAGCCGCACGCTCAGCGGGGGCGAGGTGCAGCGCATCAACCTCACCACCGCACTGGGCACCTCGCTGGTTAACACCCTGTTTGTGCTGGATGAGCCCAGTATCGGGCTGCATCCGCGCGACATGAACCGCATCATCGTGGCCATGCAGCGCCTGCGTGACGCGGGCAACACCCTGGTGGTGGTGGAGCACGACCCCGCGGTCATGCTGGCCGCCGACCGCATGATCGACATGGGCCCCGGCCCCGGCGAGCGAGGCGGCAGCATTGTGTTTGACGGCAGCACCGAAGACCTCAAGAGCGCCGACACCCTGACCGGCGCCTATTTGGGCGGTCGCAGGCAGGTGGGCATGGGTTTCAAGCGCATGGTCGCGCCCCACCATCCGCGCCTGCTTCTGGAGGGAGTGACCGAACACAACCTGCAGAACATTTCGGTGGAAATACCGCTGCAACGGTTGGTGTGTGTGACCGGCGTGTCCGGCTCGGGCAAATCCACGCTGATTCAGGACGTGCTGGCTCCCGCGCTGCTGCGCCACTTCGGCAAAGCCACAGAGACGCCGGGTGCGCATGCCAGCCTGCTGGGGGCAGAACAACTCAGCGACATGGTGTTTGTGGACCAGTCGCCCATTGGCAAGACCGCGCGCTCCAACCCGGTGAGCTATGTGGGCGCGTGGGATGCGATTCGCGAGCTGTTTGCCGCCGCGTCCCTGTCGCGCGAGCGCAGCTATACCGCCGCCAAGTTCAGCTTCAACAGCGGCGACGGCCGCTGCCCCACCTGCGGCGGCTCGGGCTTTGAGCATGTGGAGATGCAGTTCCTGAGCGATGTCTATTTGCGCTGTCCTGACTGCGACGGCAAGCGTTACCGGCCCGAGATTCTGGAAGTCACCATCGAGCGGGGCCCCGCCGATGTGGCAGGCCGCCGCCGCAGTCTGAACGTGGCCGAGGTGCTGGGGCTCACGGTGAGCGAGGCGGTGGCGCTGTTTGCGTCCGACCGCGATGTGCTGCGGGTGCTGCAGCCGATTGTGGATGTGGGGCTGGAGTACGTGAAGCTGGGCCAACCCGTGCCCACGCTCTCGGGCGGCGAGGCGCAGCGGCTCAAGCTGGCGGGTTTTCTGGCGGATGCGGCCAAGAGCGCGAGCTCCAGCCGGCAGGCGCTGGCGCGCAAGGGCTGCCTTTTTTTGCTCGACGAGCCGACCACCGGCCTGCACTTTGACGACATTGCCAAGCTGATGCGCGCCCTGCGCAAGCTGCTGGACGCGGGGCATTCGCTGGTGGTGATTGAGCACAACCTGGATGTGATTCGCGCCTCGGACTGGCTGATTGATCTGGGCCCCGAAGGTGGGGATGCCGGCGGGCAGCTGGTCGCGGTGGGTACGCCCGAAGAGGTGATGCTGCACGCTAGCTCGCACACCGGGCAGGCGCTGCGGGATTACGCGGCGGCCATGGGGGTGATTCATCTGGTGGCGGAGCCTTCTGCCAAATACTTTACGGGGGCGTCCATGTCAGGGGTGGCGGGAGATTCCTGGGCTGCGGAGGATGGGCTTGCGCCCAGGGCCTCATCAACTCGCTTTGCGAGTAGCAAATCGGCCCTAGGCGCAAGCCCATCCACCTTCGGGGGCTTGCTGGCGGACGCATCGAACTCCATTCGTATCGTGAATGCGAAGGAACACAACCTCAAGTCGCTGTCGGTGGATATTCCGCGGGGCAAGTTCAGTGTGGTGACCGGCGTGTCCGGCTCGGGCAAATCGACGCTGGCATTTGACATTTTGTTCAACGAAGGGCAGCGGCGGTACCTTGAATCTTTGAACGCATATGCCCGTTCCATCGTGCAGCCGGCGGGACGGCCTGAGGTGGATGCGGTGTATGGCATCCCGCCCACAGTGGCGATTGAGCAGCGCCTGTCGCGCGGTGGTCGCAAGTCCACCGTTGGCACCACCACCGAGGTGTGGCACTTTTTGCGCCTGCTGTATGTGAAGCTGGGCACGCAGCATTGCTACAAGGACGGCGCGGCGGTGGAGCCGCAGTCGGCCGACAGTATTGCGGCGCAGTTGCTCAAAAACTACCGTGGCCAGCACATCGGGCTGCTGGCGCCGCTGGTGCAGGGCCGCAAAGGCGTGTACACCGAGCTGGCCGATTGGGCGCGGCCTCGCGGCTTTACGCACCTGCGGGTGGACGGCAACTTTTTGCCCACCAGCGGCTTCCCGCGCATTGACCGCTTCAAGGAGCACAACATTGAGTTGCCGGTGGCAAGCCTCGATGTCACGCCTGCCAATGAGCCTGCCTTGCGAACCGCGCTGGCTGATGCGCTGGCCCATGGCAAGGGTTTGGTTTATGTGTTGAGCGACATGGGCAATCTGCGTGAGGTGATGGCGGCAGGCGAGTCGGCCGCAGGGGTAGGGCAGCTGCAGGTGTTTTCGACCAAGCGGGCCTGCCCGGTGTGCGCCACTTCATATGCCGAGCTCGATCCGCGCCTGTTCTCCTACAACAGCAAGCATGGCTGGTGCCCGGATTGCGTGGGTACCGGCGTGGCGCTGACCAAAGAGCAGCGCCGGGTCTTTGATGACTCGGTGAAGGACGAGGACAACAAGGGCCGCGAGCAGACCTTTGCCGAAGCTGATATCGAAGACCTGCACGACCATGCCTGCGCCACCTGTGGCGGCACGCGCTTGAACGCGACCGCCCGCCATGTGAAGTTCGGCCGCGGTGCGCAGGGGGCGGTGGGCGCTTGGTCGATTACCGAGATTGCCCGCCTTTCGGTGAGCGAAGTGCGCCAGTGGGTGCAAACCTTGCAGGTGGCCGGCGGCATGAGCCCGCGCGAGGCAGACATTGCCCGCGATCTGGTGCCCGAGATCCGCAGCCGGCTGGAATTTTTAGAGGAGGTGGGCCTGGGCTACCTCACCCTGGACCGCGGCGCGCCTACGCTGAGCGGCGGCGAGGCCCAGCGCATCCGCTTGGCGGCGCAGCTTGGCAGCAACCTGCAAGGGGTGTGCTACGTGCTGGACGAGCCCACCATCGGGCTGCATGCGCGGGATAACAAGATTTTGTTGGGCGCCTTGCAGTCCTTGAGCGACAAGGGCAACACGCTGGTGGTGGTGGAGCACGACGAGGACACCATCCGCGCGGCCGACCACATCATCGACATTGGGCCGAGTGCTGGCAAGCGCGGCGGGAGACTGGTGGCGCAGGGCTCGATTGCCGATGTGCAGAACGCTACCGAGTCACAGACCGGGCGGTATTTGTTGCATGCGATGAAGCATCCTTTGGCGTTGCGCCGTGGGATGGTGTCGTTTGCCGAGACACTGGTGCTCGACGCGGCGCAGGCGCTTACGCCGGGCGCCACATACGCTCGCGCGGCGAGCTCGAAATCGGCTTCCGGCGCAAGCACCTCTGCCGCTAGTGTTGGCGCCAAGCCGGCCAAAAAACTCAGTGCCAAAGCCCAGAAGGCCGCTGTGGAAGCAGCCCGCATTCTGGACAGCGCTGCCGCGAACACCGAACTCGCTGAGCGCACCAAGGTAGCCGCCGAATACGCCGCGTTAGCCGACCGTAGAACCGTAAAAATGTCCGTCGCAGCCACGGGTAGCCCGGCAGCGGGTGGCGATTTGGCAGTTGCGCAGCAAATGCATGAGGAGCCCGTTGCCGGGCTATCCGTGGCGAGAACAGCAGAAACCGTATTCAAGCCAAAAATCGACTGGCTCACGGTAACCAATGCCACCATGCACAACCTGCAAAGCGTAACCGCCCATGTGCCGCTCAAGCGCCTGGTCGCCATCACCGGCGTGAGCGGCTCCGGCAAGTCCACACTGGCGCGGGATGTGTTGCTGGCCAATGTGCAAACCGCGGTGCAAAAGTGCAGCACCAAAGCCGGCCGCGACGCGCTGGCCGCGGGAGAAAAAATCGACTGGCTGGGCTGTGAGAGCGTGGCGGGCTTTGAGGCGATTGACCGCGTGTTGGAAGTGGACCAAACCCCCATCGGCAAAACGCCGCGGTCCTGCCCCGCCACCTACATCGGCTTTTGGGACACCATCCGCAAACTCTTTGCAGACACCCTGGAAGCCAAGGCGCGCGGCTACGCAGCTAACCGTTTCAGCTTCAACACCGGCGAAGGCCGCTGCCCGG
>NZ_CAMCVG010000029.1 GCF_945881795.1 Rhodoferax sp. OV413 | reverse complement strand
GTCCGCCGCCCGCGCCGTGGGGTGCAAGGTGATGCCGTCTTCGGCGAAATAGGGCTGCATCGCGGTGCGCAGGGCTTCGCTGTCGCCGGCGCTCAGGTCGAGGTGCGCGGGGTGGTCCATAGCCACATGGTCGGCGTTGATCTGCCAGTGGCAGGGGGTGATCCAGGCCCAGCCCCCTTGGGTAGCCGGCAGGCCGGCGCGTTGTGCGTCCTGCGCAGCCCACGGCAGCAGCCCGTCCGTATCCGGCCAGCCCATGGCCCGGGCCTGCACCCGCTCAAACAGGGGCGAGAGCGCGTCCTCCGTGCCCGCCATCTGCTGCCCCGTGCTCAGCCAGGGCCACAGCGCCGCCAAAGCAGGGAGCTGCAGGCCGCGCAGGGCCTGCCGGCATTGCGGCCCGGGCGGCGCAGCATAGGGAATGAGGATGTGCATGGGCCGGATTGTCCCGCATGGATGCCACAATCCTGTCCATGCAACTCCCCTATGAGCTCACCATCGGCTGGCGCTACACCCGGGCCGGTCGCGCCACGCGGCGAAACGGCTTTATTTCGTTCATCTCCGGCGTGTCCATGCTGGGCATTGCGCTGGGTGTGGCGGCGCTCATCATCGTGCTGAGTGTGATGAACGGCTTTCAAAAAGAGGTGCGCGACCGCATGCTGGGCGTGGTCTCGCATATCGAGGTGTATGCGGCGGATGGTCAGGCCCTGCCGGACGTGGCGCGCACCCTTGCCCAGAGCAAAAAAAATCCGCAAGTTCTGGGGGCTGCGCCTTTTATTGCGGTGCAGGCGCTGATTGCGCGCGGCGAGGACATGAAGGGCGCCATGGTGCGCGGCATCGACCCGGCGCTCGAGCCCGAGGTGAGTGACTTTGCCGGTGGCCGGCAGCAGGCGGTGTTTGCGCGCCTGGTGGCCGGCGATTTTGGCGTGGTGCTGGGCAGCGAACTGGCCCGCAGCCTGGGCGTGATTCAGGGCGACAAGGTCACGCTGGTGGCCCCGGGCGGGCAGGTGACGCCGGCCGGCGTGGTGCCGCGCTTGAAGCAAATGACGGTGGTGGGTACCTTTGATTCCGGCCATTTTGAGTACGACTCGGCGCTGGCGCTGATGCATTGGGAGGACGCAGCGCGCATCTTCCGCCTCGAAGGGCCCAGCGGCGTGCGCCTGAAACTGCAGGACCTGCATCAGGCCCGCACTGTGGCCGAGGAGCTCGCGCGCAGCATGACCGGCAACCTGCTGGTGCGCGACTGGACCCGCCAGAACCGCAGCTGGTTTGCGGCGGTGCAGGTCGAAAAACGCATGATGTTCATCATCCTCACCCTGATCGTGGCGGTGGCGGCCTTTAATTTGGTGTCTACGCTGGTGATGACGGTGACTGACAAGCGCGCCGACATCGCCATCCTGCGCACGTTGGGCGCGAGCCCGGGCAGCATCATGGGAATTTTTGTGGTGCAGGGCGCCATGGTGGGCATCATCGGCACCCTGGCCGGTCTGGCACTGGGTCTGGGCGTGGCCTACAACATTGATGTGCTGGTGCCCGCGCTGGAGCGGGCGCTGGGGGCGAGCTTTCTGCCACAAGACATTTACCTCATCAGCCGCATGCCCAGTGAGCCGCAGCAGGCTGATATCGTGCCGATTGCCGTCATCTCGTTGTTCATGGCGTTTGTGGCCACCCTGTACCCCAGCTGGCGCGCCAGCCGGGTGAATCCGGCGGAGGCGCTGCGCTATGAATAAGTCCCTCAGTGCGGTGGACCAGGCGCTGGCCGCAGCGCATTACCGGCAGGTGGCTGAACTCTCCGGCGCGCCCGGCGCGGCATCCCTCGGCGAGCTGGTGATGCAGGCGCGCGGCCTCACCAAGCGTTTCCAAGAAGGCCGGCTCGATGTCACCGTGCTGCAAGGCGTCGATTTGCAGGTGCACCGCGGCGAAACGCTGGCCATTGTGGGCGCTTCGGGTTCGGGAAAAAGCACCCTGCTGCACCTTATGGGCGGTCTGGACGCGCCCAGCGCCGGCAGCGTGGAACTGCTGGGGCACAACCTGGCAGCGCTCTCCCCGGCCCATCAGGGGCGATTGCGTAACCGGCACCTTGGCTTTGTGTACCAGTTTCACCACCTGCTGCCCGAGTTCAGCGCCCTGGCCAATGTGGCCATGCCACTAACCATTCGGCGGGTAGCACCCGCAGAATCTGCGCAAGAAGCTATAAAAATGCTAGCAGCGGTGGGTCTGGAGCACCGCCTGCACCACCGGCCTGCCGAGCTCTCCGGCGGCGAGCGCCAGCGTGTGGCGATTGCCCGTGCGCTGGTCACGCGGCCCGACTGCGTGTTGGCCGATGAGCCAACCGGCAACCTTGACCGCAGCACCGCCGATGGCGTGTTCGCGCTCATGCTTGATCTCGCGCGCGAGCAGGGAACCGCCTTCGTGCTGGTCACCCACGATGCCACGCTGGCCGCGCGCTGCAGCCGGCAGCTGCACCTCGTGTCCGGCCGGTTGGTGGAATAGCCCCCTCGCGCGTTCCATGCGCTGGATAGACACCCACACCCACCTCGACGCTGCCGAGTTCGATGCCGACCGCAGCCTGGTGCGCCAGCAGGCCCGGCAGGCCGGTGTGGCGCTGTGTGTGATTCCGGCGGTCGAGCGCAGCAACTTCGCCACCGTGCGGGAGCTTGCCCATGCTTTGGGCGACAGCTACTGCCTCGGCATTCACCCACTTTGCGTGGCCGGCGCGACGGACGCAGACCTCGAGGCGCTGGATGATGCCCTTGCCGCGCAGCGCGACGATCCGCGGCTGTTAGCGGTGGGGGAAGTCGGGTTGGATTATTTTGTGCCGGAACTGTGTGAGAGCCCGCTGCGCGAGCGGCAGGAGGCGGTGTACCGCCGGCAGCTGCAACTCGCGCGCCGGCACGCTATGCCGGTGGTGCTGCATGTACGCAAGTCGGCCGATCGTTTGTTGAAGCATCTGCGCGAGGTGGGCGGCCCGCAGGCGCGCTGGCAGGGCATCGCGCACGCCTTCAACGGCAGCGTTGTGCAGGCTGCTGAGTTCATTCAACTCGGCTTCAAACTCGGATTCGGCGGCGCGGTAACGTTCGAGCGGGCGCTGCAACTGCGCCATCTGGCGCGCACCCTGCCGCTGGACGCTATCGTGCTGGAAACCGACTCGCCCGACATGCCCCCGCACTGGCTCTACACCACCGCCGCGCAGCGCGCTGCCGGCCACGCCCAGGGCCGCAATGCGCCGCAGGAGCTGCCGCTCATTGCCCGCTGTATTGCCGATTTGCGAGGAATATCGCCCGAGGCGCTGGCCGAAGCAACCTGGCACAACAGCCTGCAGGCCTTGCCCAAGCTGAAGACCCTGCTGGTATAAATCCCCATGTCCCGAAAAGCCCGCATCACCTTGCCCGAGGTCAATTTTTCGGAAGAAGGCCCCATCCGCCATCTGCACCTGGGCAGCGAATGGATTCAGGGCTCCATGCTGGTGGATGCGCCCACCGTGCTGGTGCATGAGTACATCCAGCGCATGATGGCGTGGATGCTGTTCGTCGACCCCCTCACCCTCAGCAAACGGCGTGCCTTGCAGCTGGGGCTGGGTGCGGGGTCGCTGACCAAGTTTTGCCACAAGGAGCTCAAGATGCGGACGACCGCCATCGAGCTCAATCCGCAGGTGTTGCACGCCTGCCGGAGCTGGTTCAAGCTGCCGGCCGACAACACCCGCATGCAGGTGGTGCTGGCCGATGCGGCCGAAGAAATCAAAAAGCCCCACTGGCTGGATGCGGTCGACGCCTTGCAGGTCGATTTGTATGACGAAGAGGCTGCCGCCCCGGTGCTGGACAGCGCCGACTTTTACGCCGACTGCCGCGCCACCCTGACCGAGGAGGGCTGCATGACGGTCAACCTGTTCGGCCGCTCGTCGAGCTTTGACAAAAGCGTGGCCAAGATTTCCAGCGCCTTCGGTGCCGATGCCGTATGGGCCTTCAAGTCCACCCGCGAGGGCAACACGGTGGTGCTGGCCCAGCGCACGCCCAGCCGCCCCAAGCGCGCGCTGCTGATGGAGCGGGCGGATGTGATTCGGGAGCAATGGGGCTTGCCCGCCGATAAGTGGGTGCGCGTGTTCAAGCCGCTCGCAGCATGAGCACCAGGCCCCACAGCCCCGCTCACGCAGGCCCCTTGGACTGGCGCCTGCTGGTGGACTGGCTCACCCGCGACCAGGTTATTTCCGCCGAAGAAGCACATCGCACGGTGGCGCGCTGCGCGCAGGCCGAGAGCGTGCAGCACCCGCTGGTGCGGCTCGCCGCGGTCTCGATGCGCCGCGCGGCCGATCAGAAGCCGCTGGATGTAGAAATGCTCACCCTGTGGCTGGCGGCGCGCTCGGGGCTGGACTATGCGCGCATCGACCCGCTCAAGGTCGATGTGGGCCGGGTGGCTGACGCCTTCGGGCCTGCCTATGCCGAGCGGCACCGCATCCTGCCGCTGGTGGTCACACCCTCTGAAATCACCGTCGCCACTGCCGAGCCGTTTGTGACCGATTGGGTGGCCGAGGTAGAGCGCCAGAGCCGGCGCAGCGTCAAGCGCGTGGTGGCCAGCCCGCAGGAAATCAGCCGCTACACCGCGGAGTTTTATGCGCTGGCCAAGAGCGTACGTTCGGCGGCCAAGTCCGGCGTTAACAACGGCGCAAGCTTTGAGCAACTGGTGGAGTTGGGTCGCAGCAACAAGCAGCTCGACGCGAACGATCAGGGCGTGGTGCAGGTGGTGGACTGGCTGTGGCAATACGCCTTCGATCAGCGCGCCAGCGATATCCACCTCGAGCCCCGGCGCGAGCAGGGTGTGATCCGATTCCGCATTGATGGCGTGCTGCATCCGGTCTACCAGATGCCCATGGGCGTGCTCAACGCCATGACAGCCCGCATCAAACTGCTCGGCCGTATGGATGTGATCGAGCGCCGCCGCCCGCAGGACGGTCGTATCAAAACCCGCAACCCCCGAGGCGATGAGATCGAAATGCGCATCTCCACTTTGCCGACGGCCTTCGGCGAGAAGATGGTGATGCGGATTTTTGACCCCGACAACGCGGTCAAAGACCTCGACGCGCTGGGATTCAGCAGCCATGACGCCACGCGCTGGGAGCAGCTGGTCAAGCGCCCGCACGGCATCATTCTGGTGACCGGCCCGACCGGCTCGGGCAAGACCACCACGCTGTATTCGACGCTCAAGCGCATTGCGACCGAGGAGGTGAATGTGAGCACGGTAGAGGACCCGATTGAAATGATCGAGCCGTCCTTCAACCAGACGCAGGTGCAAACCCAGCTCGACCTGGGCTTTGCCCAGGGCCTGCGCGCGCTGATGCGGCAGGACCCGGACATCATCATGGTGGGCGAAATCCGCGACCTGGAGACCGCCGAAATGGCGGTGCAGGCAGCACTCACCGGGCACCTGGTGTTCACGACCCTGCACACCAACGACGCGCCTTCGGCCGTGACGCGTCTGATGGAGCTGGGAATTGCGCCCTACCTCATCAATGCCACGCTGCTGGGCGTGCTGGCGCAGCGCCTGGTGCGTACCTTGTGCAAACTCTGCAAAGTGCGCGACGATGCCGCCAGCCGCGAAGCGCTGACCGATGCGGTCAAGCCGTGGCAGATCAATGGCGGCTACAAGCCCTACCGCGCAGCGGGTTGCGTGGACTGCCGCATGACCGGCTTCATGGGTCGCATGGGTTTATACGAATTGCTTGTTGTGACCGAAGGCTTTAAAACCCAAGTTGCCGCCGAGCAGGGCATGGATGCCCTGCGACGACAAGCGGTCACGGATGGCATGCGCCCTTTGCGCCTGGCGGGCGCGCTTCGGGTGGCCGAGGGAGAAACGGTCATGGAAGAGGTTATTTCCGCCACCCCGCCGCTGAACTACTGAAGCCGCTGCCGCTTGCTGCACAATCGTCGGCTATTTTGTTTGGAGACCGACAGTGACAATAAAAAGCCAAAAAGACTTTTTCTCAGGTTTGATGTTCATGTGCGTGGGCATTGCCTTTGCGTGGGGAGCCAGCGCCTACCCCCTGGGTAGCGGCGCGCGCATGGGGCCGGGCTACTTTCCGTTGGTGCTGGGTGTTTTGCTCGCAGTGCTGGGTGTAGCCATTACTTTCAATGCCATGGTGACACCGAAAGAAGACGGTGACAAGGTCGGCGCCATCGCCTGGAAGCCGCTGTTCTTCATCATCGCGGCCAACCTGGTGTTCGGTGCCTGTATCGGCGGTCTGCCGTTCATTGGCCTCAAGCCGCTGGGCCTGATTGTGGGCATTTACCTGCTCACCTACATCGCCAGCCACGCGGGTGATGAGTTCAACATCAAAGAAGTGGCCGTTCTCGCCACCATCCTGGCCGCCCTGAGTTATGTGGCGTTCATTCTCTTGCTCAAGCTGCAGTTCCCTGTCTGGCCTGCTTATTTCACTGCCTAAGGAGACAGCACCATGGAACTCTTTGACAACCTCGCTTTAGGCTTCGGAGTAGCCTTTACCTTTCAGAACCTGATGTATGCCTTCATTGGCTGCCTGCTGGGTACATTGATCGGCGTGCTTCCCGGCATCGGCCCGCTGGCTACTATCGCGATGCTGCTGCCCGCCACCTACGCCTTGCCCCCGGTCGCGGCGCTCATCATGCTGGCCGGTATTTACTATGGCGCGCAGTACGGTGGATCTACAACCGCGATTCTGGTGAACCTGCCCGGCGAGTCGTCCTCGGTGGTGACAGTCATTGATGGATACCAGATGGCCCGTAACGGCCGCGCCGGCCCCGCGCTGGCTGCGGCGGGCTTGGGTTCCTTTTTCGCTGGTTGCGTGGGTACCCTGATCCTTGCAGCATTTGCCGGCCCCCTGACAGAGCTTGCCTTCAAGTTCGGGCCCGCCGAGTACTTCAGCCTGATGATTCTCGGCCTGATTGGCGCGGTGGTGCTGGCCTCGGGCTCGCTGCTCAAGGCGATTGCCATGATCTTGTTCGGCCTGCTGCTGGGCATGGTGGGCACCGATGTGAATTCCGGCGTCGCGCGCTACAGCTTTGACATCGCCGAGCTGACCGACGGTATCGGCTTCATCGTGATTGCCATGGGCGTGTTCGGCTACGGCGAAATCATCAGCAACCTGTCCAAGACAGCGGGCGAGCGGGAGATTTTCACCGCCTCCGTTTCGGGGCTGTTGCCCACAAGGCAGGACTTCCAGCGCATGGTGCCGGCTGTCTTGCGCGGAACTGCCCTGGGCTCTCTGCTGGGGATTTTGCCCGGTGGTGGCGCTGTGATGGCGGCCTTTGCGGCCTATACGCTGGAGAAAAAAACCAAGCTGCAACCCGGAGAAGTGCCCTTCGGCAAGGGCAACATCCGCGGTGTGGCAGCTCCAGAGGCCGCCAACAACGCGGGCTCACAGACATCGTTCATCCCGCTGCTGACCCTGGGCATTCCCCCCAACGCGGTGATGGCGCTGATGGTGGGTGCGATGACCATCCACAACATCCAGCCCGGCCCGCAGGTCATGACCAGCAACCCCGAGCTGTTCTGGGGGCTGATTGCCTCGATGTGGATCGGCAACCTGATGTTGGTGATCCTGAATCTGCCGCTCATCGGCATCTGGATCAAGCTGCTCTCGGTGCCTTACCGCTGGCTGTTTCCCTCTATCGTTCTGTTTTGTGCGATCGGGGTGTATTCAACCAACAACAACACCTTCGACATCTGGATGGTCGCAATCTTCGGTGTGATCGGTTACCTCTTTATCAAGCTGGGCACCGAGCCCGCCCCGCTGCTGCTGGGCTTCATTCTCGGGCCCATGATGGAGGAATACCTGCGCCGCGCCTTGCTGCTCTCGCGGGGTGACTGGAGCGTGTTTCTTACACGGCCGCTGTCGGCGTTCCTGTTGGCCGCCGCCGTCTTGCTGCTGGTAGTGGTGCTTTTGCCCTCTGTGAAAGCGAAACGCGAAGAGGCATTCGTCGAAGACTGAGTGCTATGACCTCGCTCCCCACCCAGCACCGCTTGCGTCTGGCGCTGCACAACGAGGTGCACGCCCGACCGCCCGAGCCAATGAGTTTGTCTATGGCGCTGTCGCATGTGGTGATGGTGTGCAACCCCGAGCAGCGCGCCGCCAGCCGCGCACACATGGCTGCGCTCGCACGGGACCACCACCTGCCCGCGCCGGAAGAGGGCTCCATTCATATGCGGATGGACTTCGGTTCCTTCCGGGTGCGCTGGGAGTTGCATACCGAGTTTGTCACTTGGACATTCATGCGCAGCATTGCCAGCCAGGCAAACAACGAGCCCGCTTTAGATTTGGCGCTCGAGGCGGTGCCGCAGCAATGGTTTGCCGCCTTACCCGGTGAGTGCCTGGCCAGCATCCACCTCTGGGCGCTGCCCGCGGCGCTGGACCATCCCACGCCCTGGCTTCGCACCGTCTTGCACGAAGACACCTTGGTCGCGTCCACCGTGGCAGACGGCTTGGCAGAGGTGTACACCGACTTTTCGGTGCACCCCGATGGTTTTTCGCGCATGGTGCTGATGGCCGGCGGCATGACGCCGCGCCGGCTGGGGCGGCTGGTGCAAAACCTGCTAGAGATCGAGACGTACCGCATGGCCGCTTTGCTCGGCTTGCCGGCTGCCAGGGAGGCCTCCCATGTGCTGGCCAGCGCCGAGCGCGAACTCGCCGAGCTGGCCGAAGCGATTCGCGCCGCCACCCGCAACGACGAACCCGAGCTGCTTGACCGCCTTACCCGCCTGGCCGGCCAGGTCGAGAGCCAGCACGCCGCGACACACTCCCGCTTTTCCGCCAGTGCCGCCTACTTTGAGCTCGTCGATAAACGTATTGACGATATTGCGGAATCCCGTTTGGCGGGCATGCAGACGATTCGCGAATTTATGGGCCGCAGGCTCACCCCCGCCCGCAGCACCTGCGAGTGGGCCAGGCGCCGGCAGGATGCGCTGTCGCAGCGCGTTTCGCGCATCAGCAGCCTGCTGCGTACGCGGGTGGAGATCGAGCAACAGCAAAGCAGCCAGGCGCTGCTGGCCACGATGAACACACGCCAGGGCCTACAGCTGAAGCTGCAGACCACGGTCGAAGGCCTGTCGGTGGCGGCCATTACCTACTACATCGTCGGGCTGGTGAGCTACTTTGCCAAAGCTGCGACCCACAGCGGCTGGCCGTTGAGTGCGGAGTGGACGTCCGCTGCCGCCATTCCCTTGGTGGCGCTCGGGGTGTGGTGGTCGCTGCGCCGGCTTCATCTGCGCGTGCTGCATTCAGAGTCTTAGCCGTCTTCGCGCCCTGCCGGACGGTCGGGGCGCACGAGGGTGGGGTTAACCCTATAGTTTTTGGCAATCTGTCACATTGGTTCAATCAAACCCGCATGTCGGCGTCATGGTTCACACTCGGTCTTGTTCAGTTTTTGAACGACCTCATCCATTGGAAATCACCATGTCATTGATCAATACCCCCATCCAGCCATTCAAGAACGAAGCTTTCCACAACGGCAAGTTTGTCACCGTGACCAGCGAGTCCATCAAGGGCAAGTGGAACGTATTCATCTTTATGCCCGCCGCATTCACCTTCAACTGCCCCACCGAAGTGGAAGACGCAGCTGACAACTACGCCGAATTCCAAAAGGCCGGCGCCGATGTCTACATCGTGACCACCGACACCCATTTCGCACACAAGGTGTGGCATGAAACTTCCCCCGCCGTGGGCAAGGCCCAGTTCGCCCTGATTGGCGACCCTACCCACGCGCTGACACGCGGCTTTGGCGTGCACATTGACGAAGAAGGCCTGGCACTGCGCGGCACCTTCATCATCAACCCCGAAGGTCACATCAAGACCATGGAAGTGCATTCCAACGAAATCGCCCGCGATGTCAAGGAAACCCTGCGCAAGCTGAAGGCTGTCCAATACACCGCCGCCAACCCCGGCCAAGTGTGCCCCGCCAAGTGGAATGATGGCGCCAAGACCATCACTCCTTCTCTCGATCTGGTCGGCAAGATCTAAATAGCGCTCCCAAGGCCGGACAGCGTCCTTGCGCATGTGCGCAGGGGTGTCCGGCTTTTTTACACCCGTAAAGTGGCCTTTGCGCCCGTAGATACTGCGCAAGCAGCTATCAAATTGATAGTAATCAGAGGAATCACCATGTTAGACGACACACTCAAATCCCAGCTCGCTGCCTACCTGGAGCGCGTGACGCTGCCCATCGAGATCGTGGCGTCGCTCGGTGACGACGGCAACTCGGTCGAAATGCGCGACCTGCTGCAAACCATCCAAAGCCTGCGCGCTGACAAGATCAACGTGTCCTACAACGGGCAGGACGAGCGTAAGCCTTCATTCAGCCTTCAGCGCGCCGGCACTGCCACCAGCCTGCGCTTTGCCGGCCTGCCGCTGGGCCACGAATTCACCTCACTGGTGTTGGCGCTCCTGTGGACCGGCGGCCATCCGCCCAAGGTCGAGCCAGACCTGATCGAGCAAATCAAGGGCCTGAGCCCCGCCGAGGGACAAGAATTCAACTTTGAGGTCTACATGAGCCTCACCTGCCACAACTGCCCGGACGTGGTGCAGGCCCTGAGCCTCATGGCCATCCTCAACCCCAAGGTCAAGACCACCGTCATCGAAGGCGGCGCCTTCCAGCCGGAGGTCAATGCCCGCGAGATCATGGCTGTGCCCAGCATCTATCTCAACGGTGCGTTGTTCGGCAACGGCCGCATGCTGGTGGAAGAAATTGTGGCCAAGCTCGACACCGGCGCCGCCGACAAAGACGCCGCAAAACTCAGTGCCAAGGACCCGTTCGACGTGCTCATCGTGGGCGGTGGCCCGGCCGGTGCGGCGGCTGCCGTGTACGCGGCGCGCAAAGGCATCCGCGTGGGTGTGGCGGCCGAGCGCTTTGGCGGCCAGACAAATGACACCATGGCCATCGAGAACTACATCTCGGTACAGGAAACCGACGGCCCTAAATTCGCGGCCGCCATCGAAGCCCAGACCCGCTCGTATGGTGTGGACATCATGAACCTGCAGCGTGCCGACAAAATCGTGCCCGCCGCAGACGCCGGCGGTCTGACCGAAGTGGTGCTGGCTAATGGCGGAACGCTCAAGGCCAAGACCGTTATCCTCTCCACCGGCGCGCGCTGGCGCAATGTAAACGTGCCCGGCGAGGCCGAGTACAAAAACAAGGGCGTGGCCTACTGCCCGCACTGCGACGGCCCCTTGTTCAAAGGCAAGCGCACCGCTGTGATTGGCGGCGGCAACTCCGGCATTGAGGCGGCTATTGATTTGGCCGGCATCGTGGCGCACGTGACCGTGATCGAGTTTGCCGACCAACTCAAAGCCGATGCGGTGCTGGTCAACAAGCTCAACAGCCTGCCCAACGTGACGGTTCACACCAATGCCCAGACCACCGAAATCACGGGCGCGGACGGCAAGGTGAACGGCCTCAGCTACAAAGACCGCCCCACCGGCGTTGAACACCACATTGCGCTCGAAGGCGTGTTTGTACAAATCGGCCTGGTGCCCAATACCGAGTTCTTGAAAGGTGTTGTGGAGCTGAGCAAGTTCGGCGAAATCGTGGTCGACGCCAAAGGCCACACCAGCGTGCCAGGCATCTTTGCGGCGGGTGACTGCACCACCGTGCCCTTCAAGCAAATCGTCATTGCCGCCGGCGACGGCGCCAAGGCGGCCTTGAGCGCGTTTGACCACTTGATCCGGCATTGAGGGCAGGGCAGCGGCGCGAAGGCCTCTGATTCGCCCGGTGCGTTCGCAGGTGCCTCCAACTTGGAGCGGCCCCTCGCTTGCCTGCATGGCGAATGACACCACTATGTGATGAGCCGGACTAGAGAGGTTTTCGCCCCTGAATGATGCGCACCAGAATGACAACCACTGCGATGACAAGCAGGACGTGGATAAAGCCGCCCATGGTGTAGGACGAGACCATCCCTAGCACCCACAGAACGAGTAAGACGGCGATGATGGTTTCAAGGATGGGGTCCTCCTTGGATCTGACGGAGATCCACCCCAGTGTCAGCGCATGGGGGGGAGCGGGTCGGTTCGCTGACGCACACCGCATGCAGGGTTGGCCAGACTGTCCGCCTTCGAGGCTTTGCCCTGCCATACCGCTACTATCCAAGCCGCTACGATGCAGGCCGCAAAGGGCCGTCCATTGGTAGTGAGGCTGGGGAGCTCTGGCCTTATGACAAGGAACACCGTGCCCATCCGCATCTACCTGGCCCCCATGGAGGGGCTTCTTGATTTTGTGTTGCGTGACATCCTGACCCGGGTGGGCGGTGTGGAGAAGTGCGTGTCGGAGTTCATCCGCATCACGCACACGCTGATGTCGGAAAAAGCTCTGCTGCGCACCGTGCCCGAGCTGGCTTTCGGGGCGCGCACCGTGGCCGGCGTGCCGGTCTGGCCGCAGCTGTTGGGGTCGGATGCGCCCTGTCTGGCGGAGAACGCTGCGCGCTTGGCAGAGATGGGCGCGCCGGGTATAGACCTCAACTTCGGCTGTCCGGCCAAGGTGGTCAACCGACATGGGGGCGGGGCCATGCTGCTGCAGACCCCGGATGCGTTGTACACCATCGTGGCGGCGGTGCGGGCTGCCGTGCCTGTGCACATTCCTGTGACCGCCAAGATGCGACTGGGCTACCACGACGACAGCCTGGCGCTGGACTGCGCCCGCGCCCTCGAGGGGGGCGGCGCGGCCGAGATTGTGGTGCACGCCCGCACCAAAGCGCAGGGCTACCGCCCGCCCGCCTACTGGGGCCGGGTGGCCGATGTGCGGCAGGCGGTTACGGTTCCGGTGGTGGTGAACGGCGAAATCTGGAATGTGCAGGACGCGCAGGCGGCGGTTGCGCAAAGCGGCTGCCACACCCTGATGCTGGGCCGCGGCATCGTGGCGCGGCCGGCGCTGGCCCGCAGCATTCTGGCCGCCATGGGCAGCGCGCCCGGCAGCATTGCCCAGCCGGGCGACGACTGGACCTGGGAAGACCTCGGCCCTCTGATGCACGCCTTCTGGCAGGTTGCCAGCACGCGGCTGGAACAAAAGCAGCAGGCCGGCCGGGTGAAGCAGTGGCTCAACCTGCTGCGCCGCCATTACCCTGAGGCGCAAACTGCGTTTGACGAAATGCGCACACTGGTGAAGCCGGGTGATGTGGATGCGTGGATACGCAGGGCGGTCCCGGTTTAGGTGCTCTAGAGGCCTCTAGCGCCCGTGGATATTGCGTGAACAGCTCCTGAAACTATAGCGGTTGCGCGAATTCTCAGCGCCACAGGCTCTCCAGCGGGCCCTCCGGCACAAAGCGCTTGTTGCGAACCAGCAGGCGGGTCGGGCCGGGCAGGGCGCGCTCGGAGACCGAGTGCAGCGGGTCTCCGGGGTAGCTCAGGATGACGGTGCCGTCTTCCTCGTAGTTTTCCGGCAGGATGCGGGCCGGTAATCGTGTGCGCGCCGAATTCAGCACTTCGGCGGCACTGGAAAAGCGGGCCAGATGCGCCAGGCTCATGATCTGGGGCGGGGCCATTTCAATATCTGCGCGGTGGTAGCGCTGTAGCGCCTCGACCGGGGTGAGCCAAACGCTGGCCGTGGTCTCAAAGTTGTCGTGGCGGGCGACTTGGTCCGCCGGAGCCAGCGCTAAAAAAAACCGGGTGTCGAACCTTTTTTTGCTCAGGGCCGCCATCTGGGGCGTTATCCAGCGGCTCCACGGCACCAGGGCAGTGGCGGCAAGGCGGGTGCTGGGTTGGGCGAGCCAGGCCTGCCAGTCGGCGCTCTCAACGCTCGCCGGCCGCCCGCTGCCGTAGGCCAGCAGCACGCCAGCTTCTTCGAACAGCTCGCGCATCGCCGCCACAAACAGACCTGCGGCCAGCGCTTCATTGTTCCCCGGCTCGCCCAAGCGCTGGTGCAAGGCGGCGGCTGGCTCGTCCAGTGCAGCCAGCGCTGCAGGGCTGCTGTCATGCGCATCGAGCTTGCCGCCGGGGAACACATAGCTCTCGCCAAAGGTGTCGGAGAGGCCGCTGCGTTTCATCAAGAAAACCTCCAACCCATTGCTGCCATCGCGCAGCAGCAGCACGGTGGCAGCGTCGCGGGGCGCGCCAAAGGCCGGTGCCAAGGGGGACTGGGTGGTGCTCATGCATTCATTATTCATGCCGCCGGGCCGGCCGCGGTGCTTGAAGCGACAAGCACCGCCCTGACCGCGCACATTGCGCCGGGTCAATACCTGCCGGCGTCGCGCTTCATGCACCTGTGGTAACTTTGCGCCCCGTTGAGTTTTTTAGGGCTGGTGCTTATGGACAGTAGACAAGTAGCTCGCAGTGCCCTGAGCGCCGAAGGTTTGCGTGGCATACGCCGCGGCCTCGAAAAAGAAAGCCTGCGTGCGGCCCCCGATGCCTTGCTGGCCACGACGCCCCATCCGGTCGCGATGGGCTCGGCCCTCACCCACCTGCACATCACCACCGACTTTTGCGAATCGCAGGTGGAGTTTGTGACCGGCGCTTACACACAGCCGGAAGACTGCCTGCAGGAGCTGGCCGATGTGCATCGCTTCTCGCTCGGCGCGATGGGTGACGAATTGTTGTGGGTGTCCAGCATGCCCTGCTGCCTGCCGAAAGACGACGCGATTCCTTTGGGCCAGTACGGCAGCTCCAATGTGGGCCGCGCCAAAACCGTGTACCGCAGCGGTCTGGGCTACCGCTACGGGCGGCGCATGCAGACCATCTCGGGCATTCACTACAACTGGTCTATGCCCGATGTGTCCAGCGATGCGTATTTCGGCCTGATACGCAACTTCCGTCGCCACGCCTTTGTGTTGCTATACCTGTTTGGCGCCTCGCCGGCGGTGTGCTCCAGTTTTGTGGCCGGTCGCGCGCACCAGCTCCAGCCTCTGGGCGAAGGCAGCATGTACTTGCCCTACGCCACCTCCTTGCGCATGGGCCGGCTGGGCTACCAAAGCGACGCACAGGCCTCACTCGCAGTGAGCTACAACAGTTTGGAAGGCTACGGCCACTCGCTGCACGCCGCCATGACCCAGCCTTACCCCGCCTACGAGGCCATCGGCGTGCAGGGACCGGACGGTGACTACCGGCAGCTGGCTACCAGCCTGCTGCAGATTGAAAACGAGTTCTACGGCACCATCCGCCCCAAGCGGGTTACTTTTTCGGGCGAGCGGCCTTTGCATGCGCTGCGCGAGCGGGGGGTGGAATACGTCGAAGTCCGCTTGATGGACCTGGATCCGTTTGAGCCGGTCGGCATTCGCAGCAGCACCATGCGGTTTCTGGATGTGTTTTTGCTGCACAGCTTGTGCACCCCCAGCCCCGACGACAGCCCCGGTGAGATTTCCGCGCTGGCCCGCAACCAGCAAACCGTGGCCGAGCGCGGCCGCCAGCCCGGCCTGACGCTGGAGCGCAACGGGGAGGCAGTCGTACTGGTGGACTGGGGCCGCGAATTGCTGGTCCAGATGCAGCCCTTCGCCCAGGCGCTGGACGCTGCCCATGGCAACGCGCTCTACACCGCCGCCCTCGGTGACGCCGCCCGCGGGCTCGATCACCCCGACACCCTGCCTTCGGCCCGGGTGCTCCAGGCTATAGAGCAGGATCATGGTGGCTCTTTCGTGGCCTTTGTGATGGCGCAAAGCCAAGCCGCCCGTGCGGCCTTGCTGGCGCAGCCCCTGGCGCCCGAGCGCAGCGCGCAGTTTGCGCAGGAGTCGGCCAAGTCCTGGGACGAGCAGCGTGCCATCGAGGCGGCTGACACCGTGTCGTTTGGGGTGTATTTGAGCGAATTTCTGGCCCCGCACAGGCTGCTGCCGGCGCGGCGCGCGCACCCCGGCTAGGTACATCCTGCGCGAAGGGCGCGATGCAGAGCCCGCCGCCCGCCCCGCATGCCGGACAATGCGGGGCTCAGCGCAGCGACAGAAAGACAACAGGCATGGCGATTCAGTGGTTCCCGGGGCACATGCACCTGACCCGCAAGGCGATTCAGGAACGCATCAAGGACATTGATGTGGTCATTGAGTTGCTCGACGCGCGCCTGCCGGGGTCGAGCGCCAACCCCATGCTCGCCGAACTCACCACCGGCAAGCCTGCGCTGAAAGTGCTCAACAAGCAGGACTTGGCAGACCCCGAACGCACCGCCCTCTGGCTGGCGCACTACAACGCCATGCCCGGCGTGCGCGCGCTCCCCCTTGACGCCAGCATGACCACCCCCGCCAAGGCGCTGGTGGCCGCATGCCACGAGCTCGCCCCCAACCGCGGCGGCATGGCCAAGCCCATGCGGGTGCTGATTTGCGGCATCCCCAATGTGGGCAAGTCCACGCTCATCAACACCCTCAAGGGCAAGCGCGCCGCCAAAACCGGCGACGAGGCCGGCGTCACCAAAACCGAGCAGCGCATCACCATCGCCGACGACTTCTATCTGTTTGACACCCCCGGGGTGCTGTGGCCGCGCATCATCGTGGCCAAGAGCGGCTACAACCTGGCCGCCAGTGGCGCCATTGGCAAAAACGCGTTTGACGAAGAAGAAGTCGCCCTTGAGCTGCTGGACTACCTGCGCCAGCACTACGCATCCGCGCTGGAAGCGCGCTACAAGCTCACCGGCGCAACCACGCAGACCGACGAGGAATTGCTGGCTGATATCGGACGCAAGCGCGGCGCTTTGCAGTCGGGCGGGCACATCAACCTGAACAAGGCTGCAGAAATCGTGATCCACGACTTCCGCAGCGCGGTGATGGGGCGCCTCACCCTGGAGACGCCCGAGCAGTTCGCGCAGTGGCTGGCGGAGGGCAAGAAGATGGACGCCGAGCGGCAGCTGAAGAAAGACGCGATCGAGATGGCGCGCCTCATCAAATTCAAAAAGGTGCCCCGCCCCGAGCAGCCCCGTCACAGCGATGCGCGCGAGGCCGAACAGAGGATTGACGGGGAAGAATCGCCCGCAGAATAAGCGTGAAAAGCTCCTGAATTGATAGCGCTTCGCCATGTGCACCAACTTCGTCCCCTCCGCACGGATCGACTTTCTGGAGCAGCGCCTGGGGCCGCTTTCGCCGCCTGCGGGGCCTTGGCCGCCGGAGACTTTTCCCGGCTATCGCGCGCCGGTGTTGGTGCGCAGCGGTACGGATGCGGCCATGCAGGTGGCGCGTTTCGGGCTGATTCCGCCCTGGAGCAAGGACGCGCAGCACGCCAGGGAGCTTGCGCGCGGCACCTACAACGCCCGCAGCGAGACCGCCGCCACCAAACCCAGCTTCCGCCACGCCTGGGCCGCGCGCCAATGGGCGCTGGTGCCGATGGAATGTTTTTTTGAGCCCTGCTGGGAAGACGCGCACGCGCAGGGCGGGCGCCCCACCCGCTGGCAGATCTCCATGCGCGACGGCCAGCCCTTTGCCGTGGCCGGCCTGTGGGAGCGCTGGACCGACAAGGCCAGCGGCGAGCAGTCCGACAGCTTCACGCTGCTCACCGTCAACGCCGATGGCCATGCGCTCATGGGCCGCATGCACCGCCCCGGCGATGAGAAGCGCATGCCGGTGATCGTTCCTGCCGACCGCTACGCCGATTGGCTTCACGCCAGCGCGCAAGAGGCGCAGGCCCTCATGCAATGTCTTGCCGCCCAGCATTTGCGCGGCGAACCGGCGCCGCTGCAACGGGCCGGCGTGCCGCCGGCGACCGGCCCGGAAAATTTATCGCTTTTTTAAGGCTTCGGGCGCTTTCCTGATTGACCTGTGTCAACTCGCGCGCCCGCCCGGGGGCGCACAATGGCACGGTCCAACCTCAGGAGATGGCCATGTTCACCCACATTCTTTTGGCAACCGACGGCTCTGCTTCATCGCGCCACGCCGCGGCGCTAGCAGTGAGTCTGGCGCAGGTGCACGGCGCCAAACTCACCGCGCTCTACGTGGCCGACCCTTATCCGTATCTGGGCATTGGAGAGCTCAACCCCGGCGGCATGCAGGCCTACGCCAGCGCGGGCCAGCAGCTCGCCGCCCAGGCTCATGCCGAAGTCGATGCCTTGTGCCGCGCTGCGCCCCGTCCGCTGGCGCTGGAGGTTCTGCTGGTGGAAAACACGACCGCGGTGCAGGGCATCGTGCAAAGCGCGCAAGAGCTGGGTGCCGACCTGATTGTGGTCGGCTCGCACGGGCGAACCGGTGTGGCGCGTCTGGTTCTGGGCAGCGTTGCGGCGCAGGTGGTGGCGCAAAGCGTGGTGCCGGTACTGGTGACCCGCTGACACCGCCCTGTGCGCTGGTTGACACGGGCGCTGCCCGGCAGGCAGGGGTGTGGTTACTTTGCAGGCACCCTTGGCAAAGCCCCTGTTGATGCGGGTTCTGGTGTTTCTAAACAAAGTTATCCACAAAGTGGCGCACAGTTTTGGTGGGTAACTGCCGCCGGCTTTCGGTGGAATTTTTCGCTTTCACCGGATTTACACAAAGCCACCTATTCCTGCTTTCCCCATTCACAAAGTCCGGTGTTTTGCGGTTTGCTGTCCATCCGCCCGGTGCGATGTTGGCCGGTGCACAGACCGAGCACTGAAGGGGCAGCAGGCGGATCACGGGTCGACGGTTATCCACATTCCGGCGGCTTGCATTTTTCGTTGTGCTCTGTTTGACATATCGGATCCTGTGAGGCGGGCCAACCGGTGTCAGCCCGGGCTGTTATTTGCCGCTCAACACAAAAAAACGCAGCCTGCAAGAGGGGGGTTTCGCTCTGCTTATTTGACTGGCACTGTGTCCAGCGCTAAGCCTGGCGCGGGTCTGCGCGCTTGTGAACAAGGTTTTCCACAGGACAGTCCACAGGGGCGATGGGTAAGTTTTTTTCAAATTATTTTCGGCATTCCGGCCGTTTGCGCACGGGTAGGCGCGGCAGCTTGTGCTAGCGCGGCGTCACTCTTCGAGGAACTCCCCGATGGTGGGTGCCGAGGCCGGATCGCGCGGCTTGCGTACGCCGTGCTTGGCCAGAATTTCTATATAAAACTGCACCGCCCCCGCCTTGGAAAGCGCGTCGATGAGCCCGATCAGTTCGGCCGGATGGGCCACTACAGCGTCGGCTTCGCTGGGGCCGAAGCGGCAGTCAAAGTCCCAGAAGTCCACGCCCTCGGGCAGCGCGCGGTTGCGTTCGCGCCGCATGTATTTGCGGATGTCGTGCTTGGTGGCGTCCAGTAGGCGGTCTGGGTGCTTGCCTTCGACTTGCAAGGGAAATGTTTTTTTCATAGCGGGAAATCCTCAAGCGCGGGCCGCTCGGGTAAGCCGGCAGCGCAGTAGGGCCAACGGGTGGCGGGTGGGCGATGATACGCCCCATGCACCACGACCACCGCGAACGCCTGCCCACCCCCGATAAAGACGCCATTGCCCAGCTGCCCGAATTCGGCCGGCTGGGCTTGGACCGCATCACGCTGGTGAACACCGGCGCCCAGGCGCAGGCTGCGCTGCAGGCCCTGAGCCAAGCCCGCGCCTGGGGTTTTGATACCGAGTCAAAGCCCACCTTCACCGTGGGCGAGGTGTCTGACGGCCCGCACGTGCTGCAGCTCTCCACGCCCGAGCGGGCCTGGGTACTCCAGCTGCAGGACGCAGACTGCCGCGCAGTGGCCGCGCAGCTGATGGCGATGCCCGAAATCGTGAAGGCGGGTTTCGGGCTGGGGGACGACCGTAAGCGCATCCTGCACAAGTTGGGCGTGGAGCCGGTGGGCGTGCTGGAGCTCAACCAGGTGTTTCGCGAGCGGGGTTACCGCAAAGACATGGGCGTGAAAGGCGCGGTGGCGGTAATGTTCGGCCAGCGTTTTATCAAGAGCAAAAAGGCGGCAACCAGTAACTGGGCCGCTCCCCGCCTGAGTGAGGGGCAGCTGGTGTACGCCGCGAACGATGCTTACGCCGCCATCCGGGTGCTGAACGCGCTGGGGCTTTAAGCCGGCGGGTTGTTACGGCCCCACACCAGAAGCAGGTTGTTGGCGGGCAGGGCTTGGCGGTCTTGCAGGAAGAGTCCGGCGCTGGCGGCTTCGGACTCCACGTCCACGAGCCGGCGAATGCCAAAACTCGCGTCATGGGCGCGCAGACTGGCATCAAATTCCAGATTGCTTGGCGTGGGCGCAATGTCTGCTTCGAAATAAGGGCCGTAAGTCACCAGCACTCCGCGCGGAGCCAGGTGTGCGGCCGCTCCCCGCATGAGCGCGCCGCAGGCAGCCCACGGCGCGATATGCAGCATATTGATGCACAGCACCAGATCGTAGGGGCCGGCCAGCGCCGGGTTACCGTCAAGCCAGGGCTCGCGGCATACGTCGAGGGCAATCGCTGCTTGGATGTTGGCAAGGCCCGCCTCATCCGCGTACGCCTCGATGTTGTAGAGCGCGCCGGGGTGCGCCTCGGTGGGCTGCCAAGTCCACTGCGGCATGTGCTGGGCAAACCAGACGACATGCTGCCCCGTGCCGGACGCAATTTCCAGCGCGCGGCCGCGCTCGGGTAAGAGCGCCTGGAGCGCCGCCAGGATGGGGTGCTTATTGCGCTCGGCAGAGGGGCTGTAGTCAGGCTGCGCCATGGAGGCCGGGCTCAGTGGGTGACGAACTCGTAGCTGACTTCTTCGCTTTCCACCATGTCCAGGATGTCGTTGAGCTCATCCTCGTTGTCGGTGCTGGTCCAGGTGTCTTCGGGGTCTGCCGAAAACAGGGGCTCAATGGCGATATCCAGAAACTGCCCGTTCGGCAGGCTGATGACCGGAGTGCCTTCGGAGGTTTCTACCAGCGCCCAATCCTCTGGGACGGACATTTCCAACTGGATGGTGACTTTAAGTTTTTTCATAAGGGTAGTCCTTGGGGTTGACGTGGGTTGCGGTGGTGAAGAAGTGCGTAACAAGAGGTGCGGAAGATAGGGGCGCTCGCACAGTTCGCGCACGGAGGTTACCCCAGCTTCCCGACAAAAAAGCCGTGCCGTGCGTGGCATTGCGCACGGCACTGCGAGGGCTGCGGTCCGACTTCCCGATGCCTGTGGGCCGGCATCACCCCTAGCGCTCAGTGGTGATTAGGGTAAACCCTTGTATCAATATAAGGGTTATCCCTATACTGCACTGCAGCATAGTTTGATTTTCAACCAAGGAGCTCACCATGACCAGCACAACTGTCAACGGTATTTCTTTCCCCCGGGCCGCACAATCCCCCGCGACCGCCTCGCTTCAGGCAATCTGGCTCGCCGCCCGAAACATTGCAGCTGCCGTGCGGCACGCCGCATCCGGCAAGGCCGCTGCGCATCCTGCGACTCCGTTTCAGGAAGCCGAAAGCCTCCGTACCTTTGCCGCCAGCGTTCAGAAGTCGGACCCCGATTTCGCACTGGATCTCTTCATCGCCGCTGACCGCCACGAGGCTAAATTCAGCGTCTCATAGGGATAGCTTTTGCCGCATCCTGAAGGGGCGGCGGCAACATAAAAAAGGGCGTTTCCACAACGCCCTTTTTGTTTACAACTTCTCTTTTTACTTTCCCCAAGAATCCTTCAAGCCTACCGCCAGGTTAAACACAGGCTTAGTGCCCTGCACATGGTCCAGGCGGTCGGCCACAAAGTAGCCGTGGCGTTCAAACTGAAACTTCTGGTCGGGGAGCGCGTTGGCCAATGAGGGCTCGACGATGGCAGACACCACCTTGAGGCTGTCGGGGTTCAAGCTTTCGATAAAGTCTTTGCCACCTGCGTCGGGTTGCGCATCGCTGAACAGGCGGTCGTACATGCGCACCTCAGCCGACACTCCATCAGCCACACCCACCCAGGTGATGGCGGCTTTGACTTTCACCAGGTCGGCGCCCGGGGTGCCGCTCTTGGTGTCGGGCACTACCGTGGCCAACACTTCGGTAATGACGCCGTGGGCGTCACGGGTAGCGCCGGTGCATTCGATCACATAGCCGCCCTTGAGTCGCACCCTGTTGCCCGCAATCGCGGTGCCGTCCGCGTCCTCGCGTGGCGGATACAGGCGCTTGTAGCCCTTGGGGGGCACTTCTTCAAAATCTTCCCGCTCAATCCACACCTCTTTACCGATGCTGAAGTGGCGCATGGCGGGTGGTTCCCCGCTATCGGGGGCACCGGGTGTTACTTCATGGCCGTGGTGCGGCAGCGCGGGCAGGCTGCAGGGCTCCAGATAGGTAGCGCCGCCTTGTGATCCGAACACTTCGTCCCAGTTGGTCAACACCAGCTTGACCGGGTTGAGCACGGCCATGCCGCGGTGGGCTTTTTCTTCAAGGTCCTCGCGCAGGCAACCCTCGAGGGTGGAGTAGTCGATCCAGCTGTCGCTCTTGGTCACGCCAATACGTTCGGCGAACAGTTGCAGCGCGGCGGGCGTGTAGCCACGACGGCGCAGGCCGACGATGGTCGGCATGCGCGGGTCGTCCCAGCCCGACACCTTGTGGTCGTACACCAGCTGCGCGAGCTTGCGCTTGCTGGTGATCACATAGGTCAGGTTCAGGCGCGCGAACTCATATTGTTTGGGCGCCGGTGCGGCCAGCAGGCCGCCCTCGATCAAGCGCTCCAGCAGCCAGTCGTAAAACGGGCGCTGGTCCTCAAACTCCAGCGTGCAGATGCTGTGGGTGATTTGTTCCAGTGCGTCCTCAATCGGGTGCGCAAAGGTGTACATCGGGTAGATGCACCAGGTGTCACCCGTGTTGTGGTGCGTGGCGCGGCGGATGCGGTAGATGGCCGGGTCGCGCATGTTGATGTTGGGGCTGGCCATGTCAATCTTGGCCCGCAGCACCATGCTGCCGTCTTCATGCTGGCCTTCGCGCATCTCGCGAAACCGGGCGAGGTTTTCGGCGGGTGTGCGGGCCCGGAATGGGCTGTTCACACCAGGCTTGCCGAAGTCGCCGCGGCTTGCGCGCATCTGCTCGGCCGTTTGCTCGTCCACATAGGCGTGCCCGGCCTCAATCAGGTGTTCGGCGGCGCGGTACATGAAGCCGAAGTAATCGCTGGCCTGGTAGGGCGCTGCCTCCGGTGAGCCATTCCAATCAAATCCGAGCCACTTCACCGCATCGATGATGCTGTTCACATACTCGGTGTCTTCTTTCTCCGGGTTGGTGTCGTCAAAACGCAGGTGGCACACGCCACCGTAGTCGCGCGCCAAGCCGAAGTTGATGCAGATGCTCTTGGCGTGGCCGATGTGCAAGTAGCCATTGGGCTCCGGCGGAAAGCGGGTGCGGATTTTGGCGGGGTCGGGCGCGCCCTGTGCGTGGTGCGCAGCGTCGCCGGGGGTGCCGGCCCAGCGGCGGCCGGCATAGGTGCCCCGGTCCAGATCGGACTCAATGATCTGGCGAAGGAAGTTGCTGGTTTTGGCGGACTCGGGGGTGGGGGTACTCATTCATTGATTTTAGACGGCCACAAAAAAAGGGCTCCCTTGCGAGAGCCCCTTTTCGTTTACTCCAGACGCAACGCGCACCGGGCGCGTTGTGCCGGGATCCGCAATTTAGCGAATCACAGCCAAAGTTTCCAGCTTGCCAGCGCGCACGGTCTTCAGGGTCAGAGCGCCGTTCTTGATGTCGCCCTTGTCGTCAAAGGTGATTTGGCCGGTCACGCCCTTGTAGTCGCTCTTTGCCAGTTCAGGCAGGTACTTCGCTGGGTCAGAGGAATTGGCCTTGACCATGGCAGCGACCATCACCTTGACGGAGTCGTACACATAAGGAGCATAGACCTGCACGTCGGCGTTGTACTTGGCCTTGAACTTGGTCTTGAACTCTTCCATGCCCACTTTGGCTTCGCCTTCGACGCCGCCGGCTTCCGCGCAGAACACTTGGTCGTCAGCGATGGCGTCGCCGCCCAGCTTCACCAGTTCGGTGGAGCAGATGCCGTCGCCACCCATGAACTTGGACTTGATGCCCAGGGACTTCATTTGCTTGAGCATGGGGCCAGCAACAGCGTCCATACCGCCGAAGAACACCACATCAGGCTTCTTGCCCTTGATGGTGGTCAGGATGGCAGAGAAATCGGTTGCCTTGTCGTTGGTGAATTCCTTGGCAACAACCTTGCCGCCGGCAGCTTCCACAGCCTTGGCGAACTCTTCAGCAACGCCTTGACCGTACGCAGTGCGGTCGTCGATCACGGCGATTGCTTTGCCCTTCAGGTCGTTCACAGCGTACTTGCCCAGTGCGCTACCCAGTTGGGTGTCGTCAGCCACCACGCGGAAGGCGGTCTTGAAGCCTTGGCGTGTGTACTTGGGGTTGGTAGCGGAGGGGGAAATTTGGGGGATGCCTGCATCGCTGTACAGCTTGGATGCGGGGATGGTGGTGCCGGAGTTCAAGTGACCGATCACGCCAGCCACTTTGGCGTCCACCAGCTTTTGCGCAACAGCGGTGCCTTGCTTCGGATCGGCTGCATCGTCTTCGGTCAGCAGTTCCAGAGTAACTTTTTTACCGTCGATGGTCAGGCCGGAGGCGTTCAGTTCTTCGACGGCCAGGCGTGCGCCGTTTTCGTTGTCCTTGCCCAAGTGGGCGATAGCGCCGCTGGTGGGGCCTACGTGGCCGATTTTCACGATCTCATTGGCGGCAGGAGCTGCTGCTGCAGGAGCGGCGGGAGCTGCTGCTTCCTCTTTTTTTCCGCATGCCACCATCAGTGCGGCTGCGGCCAGAACTGTCAACGTAGCCTTCATTTTCACTTGCATAAAAACTCCAAATAAATGAATAAAGAAAAAACAGCGTGAATGGATTTCCGGAAATTGGAAAGTTACGTCTGTCACACGCACTGAAAATCAGGGCTTGTGCCCTCATGTTACTAGTATTCAGAGGCCTTTTACCGCCTGAATTACCCTGATACCACCACGGGGAATGAGAAGCGCCGGATGGTGGGGGGCTCAGCCGATGAGTGACTGGGCGAAGGCGTTGATGTCGTGAATGTCGGGCTTGAGCGCGGTGAAGTGTAGGCCCTCGCGGACCAGGGTAGCGCGCAGACCGCGGTCCACATCGCGGGCCTGGTCTTCGTCCTGAAAGCGGCCGGTGTGCACGTATTTCTTATCACCGCGCTCCACCAGGATGTTGATGTTGTTGTGCTGCCGGTACCACTCCAGGATCTGCATCCGTGTCTTGCCCACATCGCAAATGTTTTCGGGGTAGTGCTCGTTGTAGTACAGCACCTGGGGCAGCGAACATTCGGTGATGAGGAACTGTACTTGCCCGTCCAGTAAGTTAAGCATTTCAAACTGCTGCTGTGCAATGAAGTATTGGTTTTTAAGCACCTGGAAGTTTTGCTGCCAAACCAGCGACTTGGC
>NZ_CAMCVG010000028.1 GCF_945881795.1 Rhodoferax sp. OV413 | reverse complement strand
TACCGAGATGCGCTGTCATTGTTCCTTGGCTTCGCCAGCAACAAGCTGGGTAAGGCGCCGACGGCGATGCAGCTTGCTGACATCCGACCCGAGCTGATCCTGGCGTTCCTCGACCATCTGGAGCAAGACCGCAAGAACACGGTTCGCAGTCGAAATCTGAGGCTCACGGCGCTGCGCGCATTCTTGAAGTTCGCTGCTCGGCGTGATGTCACTGCGTTGCACGACATCGAGCGGGCGTTGGCGGTTCCGATGAAGCGCTTTGAGCGGCCGATGCTGGGCTTCCTGACACGGCCAGAGATGTTGGCGGTACTGGGCCAACCGGGCGGGGACTGGTCCTCGCAGCGAGACCATCTGCTACTGGCCATGCTCTACAACACCGGAGCGCGAGTCTCCGAGATGATCGGCGTGCGCGTGGTCGATGTCATTCTTGAGGGGGGCGCATGCGTGCATCTGCACGGCAAGGGGCGCAAGTTGCGGTCTATCCCCCTGTGGAAGTCCACCGTGGTGGAGATCCGCGCCTGGCTAAGGCTGAATCCGGTGTTGCGTGGCGAGGCTGCCTTGCTGCCCAACCGAGACTGCCAAGCCATGTCCAGATCGAACGTCACGCAGCGCCTGAGTCTCGCGGTGACTCGTGCCCAGGCGGAGCAGCCCAGCCTCGTCAATAAGCGCGTCTCGCCTCACACGCTCAGGCACACGAGCGCCATGCACCTGCTGCAGTCGGGTGTACCGTTCAACGTTATCGCCCTGTGGCTCGGACACGAAAGCACGACAACGACCCACCGGTATGTCGAGGCCGACCTGGCGATGAAGGAGAAGGCGCTCGCTCGGCTGGAGGAGCCCAATACAAAGATGGGCCGGTACAAGGCGCCAGACTCACTTCTGCGATTCTTGCAAACGCTGTAACTATGCGCAGTCTTCATCGGCCCTATTGGCTCATCACCATAAGGGCAGGCGTGGGCAATGTCGGTGCACCTGAGCATAGTTGCGAACTGTGCATAGGGGTCGAAATCAGCCAAGACCGTCCGATGTGACAGGTCCTCTGGTGCCAAAAAATTACAAATTATCCGAATCCATCGATGTACACCTAGCGTCATCGAATACAATCTTCATGTGTCTGGCTGAAGGGCCAGATGGAGTTTTAAGTTAACGGTTTGGGGTGTTGTCTGCAGTAACTATTGCAGTAACTTTTCGGGGAATCCCCTGAAATGCCCAGCAAAAGCGCGAATGTGATTCCGCCCCAGGCCACCAAAAATTTCAAAGCCCTGCCCCGTCAGGGCTTTTTTGTGTCCGGTGCAATGCCGGCGCTAGTGGCAACGCTCATTGAGCCTGCGGTATGCTGTTAGCCGCGTACACCATTTCCCAGCCAACGCAGGCACAGTGCGGGTGCAAAGATGAAGTCAGGAGACACAACGATGGACGCCAAAGCTGCGCCGGGCCCCAGCCTTTATTCAATTGAAAAGTTCGAAGCAGGCGTGATTCATTTGGATGCTCAGCGTAACGTCCTGGCAATGAACGACTACGCGCGGCGAGTCCTTCCCGTGGACGACAAGCAGCCCTTTGGCAAGCTGGTTACGTCTTTTCATCCCGAGCGATCCAAGCCCAAGGTCAGCTTCTTGCTCGATGAAGCGTCCGGCTGCCCAATGGCGAACGCGGTTCCGATGACCATGATCATCAACATTCCTGAACAGGTGCTGTTGATAAAGGTGAGCCGCCTCGGCGACGCGGAGGGGAAAACCACCGGCTTCGTGCTCGTGTTTTATGACGTAACGCATGCGGTAGGGCAGTCGCAAATAGCTACCGAGGTCGCACCGCCCAAAATGCGCTTGTCCCGTATTCCGATGGTTGCCAACCAGAAAGTATCGTTTGTGGACACCGGCGACGTGCTGTCACTGGAGTCGCAGGCTCACTACACCCGGGTGCTCACTCGCGAAGGTTTTCACTTCTGCAATTTAAGCATCGGCGACTTGGAGTCCCGGCTGGACCCGGCCCAGTTCATGCGAGTGCACCGCTGCTTCATCATCAATCTCGCGGCCGTTCAGGAATTGGGGCGCGATGGCACGAAGACCCATGTTCTCCTCAAGGGCCGCCAAGCTCCGCCGGTGCCGGTCTCGCGCAGCATGGTGGTGCGTTTGCGCGAAGCGTTGGGCGTTCATTGAAGTCGGGCAGCGGGCGAAAATTGATTAATTCGGTGAGATGAATGCGCTCAGAGCAAGCAGCCAAGGGTAAACACTAGGTCGGGAAAGCCTAAGTACTTTCCCTGATTGAGGAGTCGCGCGAAGCATGAGCAAAGCGCTTCGTGCAGGGAAAATTACGCTTCGTGCCGAAAAGTGACGCACGAGTCACAAAATGAACGAAGACCACACGTTTCACTAAGAATCCCACTCCTCGAATAATGGGCTTCGCTTTTCCACAAGACCCAAGGAGACTTTAATGATTCCACCGCGTTTCGAGTACCACGCGCCCAAAACTGTCGGCGAGGCGGTTGCCCTCCTCGGCAAACTGGGGAGCGACGCCAAGCTATTGGCTGGCGGCCACAGCCTGCTTCCGATGATGAAGCTGCGGTTTGCTCAGCCCGAGCACCTTATCGACATCAACCGCATCCCCGAACTCAAAGGCATCCGTGAAGAGGGCAACACAGTCGTCATCGGCGCGATGACGGTCGAAAACGATCTGATCGACTCGACCATCCTGCAGGCCAAGGTGCCCTTACTGTGCGAAGCGGCCAAGTTGATTGCCGACCCCCAAGTCCGCAACCGCGGCACCATCGGCGGAGATATCGCCCACGGTGACCCAGGTAACGACCACCCCGCCTTGTCCATCGCGATTGACGCGTCTTTTGTGCTCGAAGGCCCCAACGGCCGCCGCACCGTGGCTGCTGACGGTTTCTTCCTGGGCACTTACATGACCCAGCTGGAAGAAAACGAAGTGATGTGCGAGATCCGCGTCCCGGCTTTCGTGGAGGGCACCGGCTCTGCCTACGAAAAGCTCAAGCGCAAAACGGGTGACTGGGCGACTGCCGGCTGCGCCGTCGTGCTTCGCCGCAATGGCGATCAAGTAAGCCATGTGCGTATCGCCTTGACCAACGTTGCACCCACCGCCTTGCGCGCCGAAGCCGCCGAAGCGGCTCTGCTCAACAAGCCCTTCAATGCCGCCAACGTGCAAGCCGCCGCCGCGGCTGCCATCGCGATTTGCGATCCGGCAGAAGACCTGCGCGGAGACGCCGAATACAAGACCGCCATGGCTGGCGAAATGGTCAAGCGTGCCTTGAACAAAGCCTGGTCCCGTTGCAAGTAAACCGAAGGAATAAGCACCATGTCTAAACAACTCGTCTCCCTGTCTGTCAACGGCAAAAAAGAAGAAAAAGCCGTTGAGCCACGTACCCTGCTGATTCACTTTCTGCGCGAAGAGTTGAACCTCACCGGCGCACACATCGGCTGCGAAACCAGTCACTGTGGCGCTTGCACGGTCGATATCGACGGCCGTTCGGTCAAGGCCTGCACGCACCTCACTGTGCAATGCGAAGGCTCTGAAGTCCTGACCGTAGAAGGTCTGGCAAACAAAGGCGTCTTGCACGCCGTGCAGGAAGGTTTTTACAAAGAGCACGGCCTGCAATGCGGCTTCTGCACACCCGGCATGCTGATGCGCGCCTACCGCTTCCTGCAGGAAAACCCAAGCCCGACCGAAGAAGAAATTCGCCACGGCATGAGCGGCAATCTCTGCCGATGCACCGGTTACCAGAACATCGTCAAAGCTGTTCAGTACGCCGCGAAGAAATTGCAAGAGCCTGTAGCGGCTTGAAGCGCAACACACATTGATCGGAGACACATATGAACGCACCGGTACAAACCGCTGAAGCCCGCGAACTCGCGCTGGCTGGCATGGGCGCCTCGCGCCTGCGCAAAGAAGACGCCCGATTCATCCAAGGCAAGGGCAACTACGTCGACGACATCAAAATGCCCGGCATGTTGCACATGGACATCGTGCGCAGCCCTATCGCCCACGGCCGCATTGTCAAAATCAACAAAGAAGCTGCGCTGGCCATCCCCGGCGTGCATGCCGTCCTGACAGCAGACGACCTCAAGCCTCTGAAGCTGCACTGGATGCCCACGCTGGCAGGCGACGTTGCAGCTGTGCTGGCCGACCAGAAGGTGCACTTCCAGATGCAGGAAGTGGCAATCGTCATCGCCGACGACCGCTACATTGCAGCCGACGCGGTAGAAGCAGTGGAAGTGGAGTACGAAGAACTGCCCGTGGTGCTGGACCCCTATGCCGCACTGCAGCCCGATGCCCCTGTCATCCGTGACGACCTGGCCGGCAAGACCGAAGGCGCTCATGGCAAGCGCGATCACCACAACCACATCTTCACCTGGGATGCCGGCGACAAAGCCGCCGCTGATGCAGCCTTTGCGAACGCCGCGGTCACCGTGTCCCAGCACATGTACTACCCACGCGTGCACCCCTGCCCGCTGGAAACCTGTGGTTGCGTGGCGTCGTTTGATCCGGTCCGTGGCGACCTGACCACCTTCATTACTTCCCAGGCGCCCCACGTGGTGCGCACCGTGGTGTCCTTGCTGTCGGGCATTCCAGAGTCCAAAGTGCGCATCGTCAGCCCCGATATCGGTGGCGGCTTCGGCAACAAGGTCGGCGTGTACCCCGGTTATGTGTGTGCCATCGTGGCCTCTATCGTGCTGGGTCGTCCGGTCAAGTGGGTGGAAGACCGCATCGAAAACATTTCCTCCACAGCCTTTGCCCGCGACTACCACATGGACGGCGAGCTCGCCGCCACAGCCGACGGCAAGATCACTGGCCTGCGAGTGAACGTGGTGGCTGACCATGGCGCGTTCGACGCCTGTGCCGACCCGACAAAGTTCCCCGCCGGCATGTTCCACATCGTGTCCGGAAGCTACGACATTCCAGCAGCGCATGCCAGCGTCAAGGGTGTCTACACCAACAAGGCTCCCGGTGGCGTGGCATATCGCTGCTCCTTTCGCGTGACTGAAGCGGTGTACCTGATTGAGCGCATGGTCGACGTGCTGGCGCAAAAGCTTGGCATGGACAAGGCCGAAATCCGCGCCAAGAACTTCATTAAGAAGGAACAGTTCCCCTACACCAGCGCATTCGGTTTCGAATACGACTCCGGCGACTACCAAACCGCGTTGGACAAGGTGCTCGAGGCGGTGGACTACAAAGGCCTGCGTGCCGAACAAGCCGCTAAGCGCGCCGACCCCAATAGCCCCACCTTGATGGGAATTGGCTTGGTGACTTTCACCGAAGTTGTAGGCGCCGGCCCCTCCAAGATGTGTGACATTCTGGGCGTTGGCATGTTTGACTCCTGCGAAATCCGTATCCACCCCACCGGTAGCGCGATTGCCCGTATGGGAACGATCACGCAAGGCCAAGGGCACCAGACCACCTACGCGCAGATCATCGCGACCGAACTGGGTATCCCGTCGGAAGTAATTCAAGTAGAAGAAGGTGATACGTCGACAGCGCCCTACGGCCTGGGTACCTACGGCTCACGCTCTACGCCCGTGGCCGGTGCTGCCATTGCTTTGGCCGCCCGCAAAATCCACGCTAAGGCCCGCAAGATTGCCGCTCACATGCTCGAAGTCAACGAAAACGACCTCGACTGGGAAGTGGACCGCTTCAAGGTCAAGGGCGATGACAGCAAGTTCAAGACCATGGCAGAAGTGGCATGGCAGGCCTACCACCTGCCGCCCGCCGGTCTGGAGCCGGGCCTGGAGGCTGTGCATTACTACGATCCGCCGAACTTCACCTTCCCCTTCGGTATTTACCTGTGCGTGGTCGACATTGACCGTGCCACCGGAGAGACCAAGATCCGCCGCTTCTACGCGCTGGACGACTGCGGCACCCGGATCAACCCGATGATCATCGACGGCCAGATTCACGGTGGTCTGACTGAAGGTTTTGCCGTGGCGATGGGTCAGCAAATGCCCTACGACGCACAGGGCAACCTGCTGGGCAACACACTCATGGACTACTTCCTGCCCACCGCAGTGGAAACCCCTCACTGGGAAACCGATCACACCGTGACCCCCTCACCCCATCACCCGCTGGGTGCCAAGGGCGTGGCCGAGTCTCCTCACGTGGGCTCCATTCCCACCTTCACCTCTGCTGTGGTTGATGCCTTCTCGCATTTGGGCGTCACCCACCTCGACATGCCGCATAACGCCTTCCGCACCTGGAAGGCCCTGCGTGCCAACGGCGCCGCTTTGTAATTTAGGAGATGTATGGAAGTCAAGCTCGACAAAAACTACCCCCTTGACGTGGACGCAGCCCGCGCTTGGGCCCTGCTGACCGACTTGAAGGCTGTGGCGGGCTGTATGCCCGGCGCGGAAATCACCGAGCAACTCTCGGAGACGTCTTACAAAGGCGGTGTCAAGGTCAAGGTGGGTCCGGCGGTGGCGCAGTTTGGCGGCACGGTGGATGTCATCGAGTCGGTGGTGGCCGAGCGCAAGATGGTCCTGCGCGGCAAGGGCGCAGACAAGGGTGGCTCATCCGCGTCGATGGATCTCACGGCCATCATCTCGGCGGACCCGGCCAACCCGGCTCACTGCTTCCTGAATGGTCAGGCGGCAGTTATCGTGAACGGTAAGTTTGCACAGTTCGGCGGCCGCATGATGGTGCAGGTGTCGGACATGCTGCTCGCGCAGTTCGTAGAAAACTTCCGTCAGACCGCGCAGACCTTGCCGGCAGTCGGTGGTGCGGCGCCCGCGGGTGCTGCAGCATCCGGCGCGTCACCGACATCTGCAACTCCAGTTGCTCCTGTGGTAGCCCGTGAAATCAACGGCTTGGCCATCTTCTGGGCTTTGGTCAAGAGCTGGATTGGCGGTCTGTTCGGCAAGCGGGTGTGAGGATGTCTGAGTCGGAGAGTCCCGCCGCTGATGCGCGTTTGCTGCGCCAGCGTTTGCATCTGGCGGGCTATCTGGCCGACGACGAAATCGCCACCACCGTGTGGTTGGCGGAGGCTTTACAGCGTCCCTTGTTGCTTGAGGGCGACGCGGGTGTGGGTAAAACCGCACTCGCGCTCGCGCTGGCCCGATCACAAAACGCGACGCTGGTACGGCTGCAGTGCTTCGAGGGGCTGGATCTTGCGCAGGCCGCTTACGAGTGGAATTACGGTCGTCAGCTGATGGCTATCCGTCTGAGCGAAGCCAGCCCCGATGGGCGCAAGGCCGTCGCCGAATCCGACGTTTTCAGCCGGGAGTACCTGCTCGAGCGCCCGCTGCTGCGCGCCATCAGCCAGACCGGGCCTTGCGTGCTGCTGATCGACGAAATTGACCGCGCAGATGAGGCCTTTGAAGCCTATCTGCTGGAGGTCTTGGCCGACTACCAGATTACCGTGCCCGAAATCGGCACACTGCGGGCCAGCCACATTCCGCAAGTCATCCTGACCAGCAACGGCACGCGCGAGCTGTCAGACGCCCTGCGCCGCCGCTGTCTCTACCATTACCTTGACTATCCGACCCTTGCTCGCGAAATCGCCATCGTCAAGGCGGTCCTGCCGCAGGCCGACAGCCGGCTGGTCGAAGAGGCGGTGCAGTTCGTGCAGAGCCTGCGGCGTGAAGACCTCATCAAGATTCCCGGTATTGCCGAGACACTGGACTGGGTGAGCGCCTTGTTCAAGCTGCAGCACAACATGCTTCCCGAAGACATGTCCGCCGTGCTGGGCACGCTGGGCTGCCTTCTCAAAACCCGCGAAGACCGTTTTGCGATGGGACCCGATCGTCTGCGTCAGTTGGTGGAGGGCCGCAAAGCGGTCGGCGTGGCGGAGAAGGGCGCAGCACAGGCCCAGGTGGCGGTATGAATTCCGCCTCTGCCGCTCCGGCCGCCAGAGGCACCGCGCCCAGCGAGCGGCTGGCCGGTTTTGCATCCTTGTTGCGCGAACATGGCCTGACGGTCGGTGTGGCCGAGCAACAGGCCATGCTGTTTGCGGCACTGAAATTTGGCCCCTGCCAGGAGCGCCCGCTCAACGCGGCATGGCGCGCCATTGCGTGCCACACCCACCGCGAGTGGAAGCTGTGGCCTGATATTTACGAACGCTATTGGCACCCCGAAAAACTCCGCGGCGGTGTTAAGGTGAGCGGCCAGACGCGACCCAGCCGCAACCTGCGACAGACTGTGCAGGCCATGCGCGACCACATGGACGCGGAACAACCCGCCAGCTTGCCCGGAGCGCAGCAGGCTTCTCCTCAGGCCGCAGCCGACATGCCGGCCATTGGCCAAGACGAACAAGACGCCGGCAGCCCCCGCGCCCAGGGCGGTGCCAGCAGAACCGACCCCCTGCACCAACGCGATGGGCAGATGTGGATGCCGCAGGACCTGAGCAATCTGCGGTCCGCAGCCAGGCAGATTACCGCGCGCCTCTTGCCACGCGCCACCCGACGCTGGCGCAGTGCCGTGCGCGGGCGCCGGTTGGATTTGCGACAGACGCTGCGCCATAGCGTGTGTTGGGGCGGCGAGTTGTTGCAACCGGTCTGGAAGGTTCGTCGTGAAGAGCCGCCGCGCCTGTTCATTCTGGCCGACGTGAGCCGCTCTATGGAGTCTCACGCAGCGCTATTCTTGCGGGTGGCGCGCGCCTTCGCGCTCGAGGCCGATGCGCGCGTGTTTGTGTTCCATACCCGGCTGGCCGAAATCACGCCGCTCATGCACCGCGACACTCCGGTCATTCAAGAGAAAGTGAATGCCGTGACCGCAGGTTTTGGCGGCGGTACACGCATTGGCGCGAGCGTGCAGGACTTCTGCCGCAAGCACGCCCGGGCGCAACTCAACCGCGGCGCGCGGGTGTGGATTTTTTCCGATGGCTTTGACACCGATGCCCCGGAGCTGCTCCAATCAGCGCTGGGCGAAGTGCGCGCTCGCGGCGCACGCGTGACCTGGTTTCATCCCACCCGCACGGTGCCGGCCGCAGCGGCCTTGCAGCGCGCAAAATCGGTGATCGAGCGCTTTGTGCCACTGGCCAGCCTGGCCGACTTGCTGGCAGCGCGCGCGGTACTGCATTAATCAATACAAAAAATCACAACAACAAAAGGACCTTGCCATGAACCGCCACGAATGGATTACCCAAGCCGCGCGCCTGCAAGCCGCCGACAAGGCGTTTGCCTTGGTCACGGTGCTGCGCGCGCTGGCCCCCGCCTCGGCCAAACCCGGCGACAAGGCAGTAGTCACGGCAGACGGCCAGATTCATGGCTGGATCGGCGGCGGTTGCGCGCAGCCGGCGGTCACCAAGACGGTGCGTCGCGCCCTGCTGGACGGACAGCCCCGCACCATCCGTATTTCGCCCTCAGATGAAAGCGAAGAGCGCGCCTTGGGCGACGTGCTGGAGTTCGGCATGGCCTGCCACTCGGGCGGAACGCTGGAATTGTTTGTGGACCCGGTGATGCCGCCGGCCGCGCTGGTGGTGGTGGGCGACTCTCCGGTGGCGCGCGCGCTGGTAAGCCTGGCGCCCCGGGTGGGCCTGCGGGTGGCGGTGGTAGCGCATGGCGCGGTGGCCGCCGACTTTGCAGATGCCGCCAGCCTGATGGAAACCGACGATGCGCAGGCAGTGAGCGCGCAGCTCTCAGGTATGGCCTTCGTGGTGGTAGCTACCCAAGGGCGGCGCGACTTGCAGGGCCTCAAGGCTGCACTGGCGTTGCAGCCCCAAGGGTTGTGGTTTGTGGCCAGCGCCAAGAAAGCGGCCGTGCTGCGCGGCGGATTGGTTGCCAGTGGCGAAGACCCCGAAGCCGTGGCCCGCATTGTGGCTCCGGCGGGAGAGTTCATCGGCGCGCAAACGCCCGAGGAGATTGCCCTGTCGGTGCTGACCTCGGTGGTGGCGGCGCGGCGCGGGCGCGCGCCTCTGCCCGTTGCACCGGCATTGAGCCCGGCAGCGTCGCCGAGCGCTGAGCCCGAACCGGCGCCAGCGCTCAGTTCGGCGTCTGAGCCCCGCGTGCCTGCCAAGGCCGGCGGAAGTTGTTGTGGCGGCGGCGGCGGGTCCGCCAGGGGAGCGTAAATATGGGTTGTCTTTTAAAAGGTGGAGGCGGTTTGTACAACCGCGTCACAGTGGGTGCGGTGTTGCTGGCCGCAGGCTCGGCGAGCCGCATGGGCGGGCGGCCCAAGTGCATGCTGGAGCTCGGCGGCGTGCCGCTCATCCGACGGCAATTGATTGCCTTGTCGGGTGCGGGTGTGGACGAGGTGGTGGTGGTCTTGGGCCACTATGCCGAGCGAATTGAATCGGCGGTGAAAGAGTTCCCGGTCACGATGGTGCGCAACCCCGACCCCGACGCGGGACAGGTTTCCTCACTTCGTCTGGGCCTCAAGGCCCTGTCGCCCAAGCTCGATGCGGTGCTGGTGGCCTTGGCCGACCAGCCGCTGATCAATTCGCAGGACATTAATGATCTGATCGGCGCCTTCAAAAAACGTCCTGAGGGCGCCCTGGTGGTGCAGCCTTCGGTGAACGGTCTACCGGGCAACCCCGTCATGTTCAGCACCGAAGTTCGCGAGGACATTCTGGCGGGCGATGCGGTACTGGGATGCCGCCAGTGGCAGGCCGCGCACCCAGCGCAGGTCTACCACTGGGAGAGCAGCAACACCCGCTACCGGGTGGATGTGGACACGCCGGAAGATATCGAGGCCCTGGCCGCGCGCACCGGGCATCAGCTCCGCTGGCCGGCCGATCTGGTGCTGGTATCCTGAGTCACAAGGGCTTCTGCTGTGCTCGCGCCCGATCCCTTGCATCCGCTGTGGCACACGCCGATCGGCGTGCATCGCTTTGCCGAGGCGCAAGAGGTCAATGCGGTGCTGGTGCGGGTTTTCAGCGCGATGCGTGCCGCCGACCAGGCGAAGGCTGGCGGGTCACAATCTTTTTATGCCAGCGCAGATGACCTGCTCAATCGCATCCGCCTTGGCGAATGGGATCAGCTGGTGCGCTTCCTGGTGGATAGCGTGCGGCAGACGGTGGTGCTTGCGAACCAGGGCGCCTGGCACGAGGAGCGGCCGGGTTTTCAGATGGCTTTGCGAGGCATCTGGTTTCAAATGTCCCACGCCGGTAGCCACCACGATGTGCACACCCATGGCAACTGCTCGTGGTCGGGCGTGTATTGCGTGCAGGTAGACCCGCCGGAGCAACGCACCGCCCACCCGGTGCTGGGTGCGGCCAATGGCGTGACACGGTTTTATGGGCCCCACTTCAACCGTCTGGGTGGTGCCGCCATGGATTTTGGTAACGCTTACCTCCAGAACGCACATGTGGATATGGCGCCTGTGCCGGGGCAACTCGTCGTCTTTCCCAGTTGGCTGCCGCATCAGGCTATGCCCTATCACGGCGATGCGCAGCGGGTGATTGTGTCTTTCAATATGAGCGTGCATGCCGCCCAGGGCAGCGACCAGCTCCACCGCTATGCACCGGTCTGACCGTTACCCCCCCATTAGCAAAACCTCAGACAGCGCGGTCTGGCTTTTGCACGCCGGCGATGTGGCGCAATGGATGGTGCAGCTGCTGGGCTGGCTCTGGCTGGGGCAGCAGGGCATGTTGCGGGGCTGGGCGGTCGCCGGAGGCGTGTTGGCGGTGGCGGTGTGGTGGGCGATGCGTGTGGCGTGCCGGGGGCACAACTGGGCGCTGCGGGGGAGCAGCGGGCGCGTCGCGTTGCTTGGCTTCACCACGGCAGCGGCCGTGTTCGCATGGGAAATTTCACCTGTGGCGGGGCTGGGCGGATGGCCCGGGCTGGTGGTGTTGGGTGCATTGGCCGTGGTGTGGGGACTGTGGTGTGCGCTGATAGAGACGCGCACCAAGGGCAGCAGCCTGCAAACCGGCCGCTCGGCCTGGCAGCCGCTGTTGGCGGCGGGCCTGTTGGGCGCAGTCTGGGCATTGCCCGAAGGAAGTGCCGGCCTGGCTCTGGGCCTGTGCGCTGCATTGCTTTACCTGCGGGACCGTGAGCCGGCGCTGCGGGCCCATGTTTGCAAGAGTGAGCAGGGCGAGTGGCCGCAGCTTCTGGCGCCTTCGGCCATGGGTCTGATGATGGGCACCATGTGGCTGGGCGGCGACTGGTGCCTGGGCGCTGGTTGGACGCAGGCCCAAATGGTCGCGGCGCACGTGGCCCTTATGGCAGGTGGGCCTGCAGTGCTGGCGCTCTTGGTGGAGCGGTTGCCGGTTTTGAGCGGCGTAGAGCGGCCCTCGCAGGCGGCGCATGACCACTGGTGTCTGGGCTTGACGGCCGCGGCGTCCGCGCTGTGGCTGGTTGGCGGCACGGTGCACGGCGCTCTGGCCATGGGCTTGTCGTCCCTGGCCTGGGCCATGCATTGCAGCCGGCCGCGCAGTGTCCCGGCAAAGCGGTCATCAGCCCGCCCGGCGCGCATGGTGCAGGTGCGCCGCCTGGCACTCTTGCTCGGACCGGTGCTTCTGTTGTGGGTGGGGCTTGCCAGCGCGCAGCTCGGACCGCTGGCCTTGCAACTGGCGCTCGTCCTTCTGGGTTCTCTGGCAGCGCTGTTGTTGCTGGTCTCAGGCGTACAGGCGGCCAAAGCCTACCTGCAGCACCAAACCATTTAAAGCCCCGCGCGTGGGGAAGCGAGCGGTTTTGCAGAGGCTTCCGCAGCCGCCTGAGCCTTGGCGGCGAATTCGGCGCGCAGGGCGCGTAGTTTCTCGCGGGGGTCTTCCTTGCTGGTGGCCTGGTCCAGGCCCATTTCCTCAATAAAGCGGCTGGGCTGTGCCGCCACCATCTCGCGGCCTTTCTTGCGGCGCCGTGTCCAGCTCACAGCCAGACTGCGCTGGGCTCGGGTGATGCCCACATACATCAGGCGCCGCTCCTCCTGCAGGCGCTGGGCCATGTCTTCATTGGCGGACTCATGCTCTTTGCTGGAGCCGCCCAGCGAGTCGGCGCCTTCGCTCATCTTGAAGGGCAGCATGCCCTCGGTCACGCCCACCAGCATCACATGCGGCCACTCCAGCCCCTTGGAGGCGTGCAGGGTCGAGAGCGTCACCACATTCTGGTCTTTCTCTCGCTCGCTGATGGTCGAGAGCAGGGCAATGGTTTGTGAAACCTCGAGCAGGTTCTTCACCTCGCGGGTGCTCACGCCCGCAGCATCGTCAATCTGTCCGCCGCAGCGCTGGGCCATCCAATCGCAAAACTCGAGCACGTTGTTCCATTTGGCGGCTGCGACCGACTCGCTGTCTTCGCCGTCGTAGAGATGCTTTTCGTAGGCAATGTCTTTGAGCCAATCCATGATGAAAACTGTGGCCGCCTCAGCGCCTTCGGTGTGGCGGGCTCGGAACTCAAGGTCGTTGATATAGCGCCCGAACTCGTGCAGGCTGCCCAGCGCCTTGGCGCTCATCACGCTGGCCAATGACGATGAAAACAGTGCCTCAAACAGGCTGACCTTGTACTGGGTAGCGAATTTCCCGAGGCTGCCCAGCGTGGTGTGACCGATGCCGCGCTTGGGCGTGGTGACGGCGCGCAGGAAGGCGGGGTCGTCGTCGTTGTTGCTCCACAGGCGGAACCAGGCACAGAGGTCGCGGATTTCGGCCCGGTCAAAAAAGCTCTGACCGCCGGAGACCTTGTAGGGAATCCCGGCTTTGCGCAGCGCCTTCTCGAACGGCTTGGCCTGGTGGTTGGCGCGGTAGAGCACGACGAAGTCGCGGAATTCTTTGTGCTGCTTGCCCTGGGCGTCTACGGTGCCGTTGGCGCGCAGGCTCTGGATGCGGGCCACGGCCCGCTCGGCTTCGTGTTCTTCGTTGTCGGCGTCCACGATGCGCACCGGCTCTCCCTCCCCCAGCTCGCTGAACAGGCTCTTGGGAAATAGCTTGGGGTTGGGGCCGATCACGTTGTTGGCAGCCCGCAGGATGGCGGAGGTGGAGCGGTAGTTCTGCTCGAGCTTGATGACCTTGAGCGCCGGGAAGTCCACCGGCAGCTTCTTCAGGTTGTCCAGCGTGGCGCCGCGCCAGCCGTAGATGGACTGGTCGTCATCGCCCACGGCGGTGAAGCGGGCCGTTTCGCCGACCAGAAGTTTGAGCACTTCGTACTGCGTGGCGTTGGTGTCCTGGTACTCGTCCACCAGCACATGGCCCAGCAAGCGCTGCCAGCGTTCCCGCACCTCGGGGTGGTCGCGCAGCAACTTGAGCGGCAGGGTGATGAGGTCGTCAAAGTCCACGCTCTGGTAGGCAACCAGACGCTCCTCGTAGCGGCCCATAACGGTGGCGATGATGCGTTCGTTGTCATCCGCCGCCTGCGCCAAGGCCTCTGCGCTGCTCAGGCCAGCGCCCTTCCAGGCGCTGATGGTCCACTGCCACTGGCGCGCGGTGGCACTGTCCACCGTGCCGCCTGCGTCTTTCAGTATGCCGGTCACATCGTCAGTGTCGAGGATGCTGAACTGCGGCTTGAGGCCCAGCACACCGCCGTCTTCCCGCAGCATGCGCACGCCCAAAGCGTGGAAGGTGCAAATCAGCACCTCTTTGGCAGCGCGGCCGATCAGCCCCCGGGCGCGCTCGCGCATTTCGGCGGCGGCCTTGTTGGTAAATGTGATGGCGGCAATACGCTGGGCCGGCATGCCCATCTGGATCAGGCGGGCGATTTTGTGGGTAATCACCCGGGTCTTGCCGGAGCCCGCGCCGGCGACAACGAGGCACGGGCCGTGCAGGTAATTGACCGCCTCTTGCTGAGCGGCATTCATGCCGTGGTCGGCGGAGGGTGAAGACACGGGGAGGGAGGGGGCAGGAAGCGAAGAACGGGCCATCTTAACGGCTCGCGCTTGTGAGCCGATGCCGCCCGCGCCTACTGCGCTGCCCGGGAAGGGCTGGGCTGGGCAGGGCAAGTGTTTCCTCGACAATGCCCGCATGCTGCAGATCTTGAATGTCACCTTTCCGTTTTTTGCCTTGGTGCTGTGCGGCTATCTGGCCGCCCGCCGCGCAATACTTCCGTTGGCTGCTATCCCCGGGCTCAACAGCTTCGTGCTGTATTTCGCGGTGCCCTGCATGCTGTTTCGCTTTGGTTCGAGCACGCCCATTGAGCAACTGCTCGATATCAACCTGGCCCTGACCTACCTGCTGTGCGCTTTGGTGCTGGTGGCTTTTGTGATTGCGGTGACCCTGCGCGGGCGCGTCGGTTGGAACGATGCGGCGTTGGGCGCTCTGGTGGCGGCGTTTCCCAACACCGGGTTCATGGGCGTGCCACTGCTGGTGGCGCTTTTGGGCAGCGCGGCCGCGGGGCCGGCCATTGTCACCATCGCGGTGGATCTGGTGATCACCAGCTCGCTGTGCGTCGCGCTCTCCAGGCTGGGCAGCGAAACAGCTCAGGGTGGTCACGGTGCTCTGGTGGCGGCCAAACACGCGCTCAAGGGAGCTGCCGCGAACCCCATGCCGTGGGCGATTGTGCTGGGCGGCTTGTTCTCGGGCTTCCAGCTGGAGCTGCCTGGCTTGCTGATGGGCACGGTGACCCTGCTGGCGAATGCCGCTTCGCCGGTGGCGCTGTTCACGATTGGCGCCGTGCTGGCGCGCTCGCAAATGCAGGCTGCTAACGACAGCTCCCACGCCGTGCCCTGGCGGACTTATGTGCCGGTGGCACTGGTCAAGCTGTTCCTGCACCCTTTGCTGGTGCTGCTCGTGGGCGTGTCGGCGGTGAACCTGGGCGTGGAGATCGACAAGTTCTCGCTGACCGTGGTGGTGCTGGTGGCGGCGCTGCCGAGCGCCAGCAATGTGTCGATTCTGGCCGAGCGCTTCGGGGCGGACAACGGCCGCATCGCCCGCATTATTTTGATTTCTACCGCCGCTGCGTTCTTCACCTTTTCCGGGGCGGTGGCTTTGCTGGTGGGTGGCTAAGCGCTGAGCGGGCTCCGCTGCACAATGTGCGTATGGAATTTTTGATGAATCTGGTGGGCTTTGTTTTCCGTCTCGCGCTGCGGCTGCTCCTGCTGGGCATGGCCCTGGCCTTCGCCTTGGGGCTGTTGCTGGTGGGGCTGGCAAGCCTGGTGTGGGTGCTGCTCAAGGCCCTTGTCACCGGTCGCAAACCGGCCTTTATCGTCACCCTGCAGCGTTTTCAGCAAGCCCGTCACCAGTTCCGGCGCGGTGGATGGAGCACGACAGGCCGCCCGGGTGCGAATTCCGGCGGGGTTGATGTGGTGGATGTCGTCGATGTGGAGGCCATGCCGGTCGACGCGACAGACGCCTCGGCCTCGGATATCAAAGCCCTGGCACCGCCGGACAGGCGTCAGCCTTAGGTTTTTGGACTCAGCAGTATTCGCGCCGTTGCAGGCGCAACGAGTCACGGTCTATGGCCGCCTCCAGCCGCGCCATGTCTGCATCGCACACCCCTTGGGCCCCGAAATGTTGTGCCCAGCCGTCTACCGCGCGGGCTATGTTGTGGACCAGCACCACCGCCCGTGCGCGCGTCAGACCAAACTCGCGGATATCGCTCAGCGCGTTATCTAAGGTGGATTGCGCGCCCAGCCGCCCGACCGCCATGGATTGGTAGCCCAGATTCTGCAATGTGGGCAGCACATCAAACGCGGGGGCAAGCGCGTAGTAGCCGTCCAGCTCCAGGCGCAGGCAGTGGTTGCGCTCATGGTCGTCGGTGTTATCCAACAGGATGTTGAACACCATGCGCTGGAACAGCTCTTCGCGCATGGCTTGCTGCCGATCGGGGTGGCCCAGGCGCAGCAACACGGACGCCAGCGCGCCATAGCTCTCGGTCAGGCCTGCGGCAGCCAGCGCAGTTTTGGCCGAGATGCAATGCAGGCGAAAGGCCCCCACCCGGTCAAAGCGCGCCACGCTCAGTGCATGCCGCACCCGGCTGCCGACAGAAGGGAGTGGCAGAGGGCGGGTCTGCGCCACCCGAATGCCCGCGCCGGCGGCGAGTGAGAGGCTGGCGTGCTCAATCAGCGGGCTGTCCACCGGGTCGTCGAGTTCGCTGAACTTCAGGAGGCAGGGCCCTGATCCGGTTTGCAAGAGCCCTTTGGGTTGCGCGCCCCCCAGCGTCACACCGGGCTGAACCAAACGCTGCATGGCTGGCGTCACTGGTGCCTGGCGTTGCACATCTTCCAGCGCTTGCGCCAGTTGTCCCAAATCGCTGAGTTGCGGATAGGGCCCCAGGCGCCGCGGCAGGTAATGCGACGCCGATACCGAGATACCCAATGCGCCAAAGCGATCGTCACCCGCAAAGAGCAGCATCTCCAGAATCGACAGGCGGGCAGGCCGGTCAATATGGCGGATAACCCGCTCGCCCCAGCGGTCAGGACGCGCATCGTCGAGAGCGCCCGGCGCGGTATTGCGCTGGCCGGCACTAAAGACCTGGCCGGCAATCAAAGGCAAGTCTTCGCTGAGCGGAAAATTCCACCACCCCGGCGCATAGCGGAAGGTGGCGCAGTCGCTCACCAATGCCGAGAGGTTCAATTCGCCCACCAGCGCAGGCCGTTGGGGGTCGACCAGCGCCCAGACGTAGAGCGTGTCTTGCGGCTGGTAGTTGCGTGGATCCAGAGCGTCGTGGTTCATGGCGCTGCGAGCTGTGCGCCGGCCATAAGTGCCGCCAAGCCGGCAGCAATTTGCGTGTTGTTGGGGGCGTGTGCCGCAAAGGCCGGAACGGACGCGACGCCTGCGGGTGCTGCGTTGAAAGCGGGGGTGGCTGGCTTGGGGGCGCGGGCGCGCTTGCCCACGGCGCGCGCCTTCATGACCTCGCGTTCCAGTGCTGATGTGTCGGCTTGCGGCGCAATCAACCCGGCCAGGCCTGCCGCCGGGTTGATGAGCCACATGCACATCACATACGACGCCATGGCCACTGACGGGTCGCCTTTTTCAATACGGGCCATGGTCGGCTGCGACACCCCCAGCTTACGCGCCCACTGCGCCTGCGACTCGCCGCGTCGCTTGCGGGCGGTCACGATGTGCTGCGCCAGTTGCGCAATCTGCGCAGTGACGGCTTGCGGGTAGTCTGCGGCGGCAGTTTTTTTAGACGGCATTCATAAATGTTATCATCGATTTGAATTTATGTAAATCTATGAATTTTCTATAGTTCATAAGGCTTGGTTTTTGAGGTGCAGTGCAGTGCAGTGCAGTGCGGTTCGGGCGGTAATCGAAGTGGCGGTGACGTGGGGCCGAGACATGGGTGTGGGATTTAGCAAGCCGCAAACCTTTTTTTGCTATCAATTCAATAGCTGCTCGCGCAATACCCACCTGCCCAAAAGCCGTATTCCGGCCCTAAATCGCCTGCGGATCCACATCAATCGCCCAGCGGATCAGGCCCTTGCAGTCGGGCTGGCTGCGGGTGGCTTGCAGCACGCTTTGCCAGGCGCTCAGGAACTGCTGCAGCGTGGCCCGGGACGAGCACTCGATCAGCATCTGGGCTCGCTCGATGTTGGCCACCCGCTGGATGGCCATGGGAACTGCGGGGTAGAGGAAGACCTGCTGCAGCGTGTCCGCCCAGCCGTCCCATGCGGCCATGTCGGCCTGGGCAAAGGCGCGGGCGGCATTCAGAAAGGCCTGGGCGGCCTCCTGGGTGCGGGCTTCGGCGCGCACCAGCGCCTGCGCGCTGAAGGGCGGCATGTTGGCCTGTTCGCGCTCTTTGAGCTGCTGGGCGGCGAAGGCGGGGTAGTCGTGCTTCTTGAGAGCGGCATACAGGCCGTGCTCGGGCTGGAAGGTTTGAAGCCACACCTCGCTCTGCGCACCCAGCGCGGCGTCGCGCCCCGCGCGGCCGGCGGCCTGCATCAAGAGGCTGAACAGCCGCTCCGGCGCACGAAAGTCGCTGCTGAACAAGGCGCCGTCTGGGTTTACCGCTGCCACCAGCGTGATACGCCGGAAATCGTGGCCCTTGGCAATCATCTGGGTGCCCACCAGCACATCCACGTCGCCGGCATGTACCGCGTCGAGCTGCTCTTCGAGCTGGCCCTTGAGTTTGGTGCTGTCGGCGTCGATGCGGGCAATGCGCACCGGCTCGCCGTCCGGGTTCTCGGGTGTGACGGAGCCATGGCGCCGGACGTCCACCAGCAGTTCGGCCAGGTGTTCTTCGAGTTGCTCGGTGCCGCGGCCGAAGGGGGAGATGTCCACATTGCCGCAGTCGGGGCAGGCGCGCGGCACCCGCTCGGTGAAGCCGCAGTGGTGGCAGCGCAGGGTGCGGTCGATTTTGTGAAACACCCGGAAGGTGCTGCAGTGCGGGCACTGGCTCTTCCAGCCGCAGTCTTCGCAGGTAAGCACCGGGGCATAACCGCGCCGGTTCAAAAACACCATGCACTGCTCGCCGCGCGCCACCCGCTCGGTGATGGCGGCAATCAGGGGCGTGGAGAAGATGGCCCGGCGGGGCTGGTGGTTCATGTCCACCCGCCGCACGAGCGGCAATCGGGAAGACTCGCCCACCCGGCTGGGCATGTGCAGGCGCAGGTAGCGGCCGCCTTCTGCGGCCGGGCGGCTGTGGTGCCAGCTCTCGAGCGATGGCGTGGCCGAGCCGAGGATGACCTTGGCGCCATCCAACTTTCCGCGATAGACCGCCAGATCGCGGGCTGAGTAGCGGGCGCCTTCGCTGCTTTTGTAGCTGGGGTCGTGTTCTTCGTCCACCACGATGAGCCGCAGTTTGGGCAGTGACGCAAACACCGCCATGCGCGTGCCCAGTACGATGCGCGCCCCGCCGCTGTGCGCGGCCAGCCAGCTCTTGAGCCGCTGGGGGTTGGTCATGCCGCTGTGCAGGCTGACCACAGCCTGCTCGCCGTAGAGCGGCACAAAACGGGCCTTGAAGCGCGCCTCGAGCTGCGGGGTGAGGTTGATTTCAGGCACCATGACCAGCGCCTGCGCGTCGGGGTCGGCCGCGAGCAGCTGCTGCACGCCATGCAGATAGACCTCGGTTTTGCCGCTGCCGGTGGCGCCGAACAGCAAAAACGGCCCGGCCTGCGCCTCAATTTGCGCAATGGCGGCCGTTTGTTCGGGAGTGAGGGCGGGAGGGGCCTGCGCTGCGGCGGCCGCATCGGCGTCCGGCTTTTTGCGCTGCAGGCGGCGGGCCATTTGCGCGGGGCTCAGCTCCCGCAGCTGCGGCGGCAGCGCGGCCAGGGCCACCTCGCCGGCGGAGCGCTGGTAATAGGCGGCCGCAAAGCTGAGCAGCTGCTGCCAGGCTGGGCTGAGCGGGGCAATGCCCTCCAGCACGCCGGCAATATCGCGCACCCGGGCGGGGTCGAATTCGCCAGTGGCCTCCCCGCTTGCCGCCTCCCACACCACGCCCAGCGTCTCCCGCTGGCCCAGCGGCACCCGCACCAGGGTGCCGGCCGGAAGGGCGTGTTCGCTGCGGTAGGTCAGCACCGGGCCCAGGGCAGCATGGGCCGGCGTGTTCACCAGCACCGGTAACCAGTGGCTCATACGAATCGGCCCGGGCTGCGTGTCGCTCTCAGATTGCGGAATGGCACTTGGGGCATTGTGTTGAGGTGAACTTCTGAATTCGGCGCTAAGTCCTTGATTTTTATCGGCTTTAGGCTTCATTCAGGATTTCTGTGGATAACTTTGTTGATATCTGCCTCAGCCGCCCGCCAGAGCCCTATAAATCAAGGCTTTCGCTAGGCTGCCCAGAAATCAGGCAATAATCAAAACCTATATGAATCAATCACTTAGCGGTGCTATTTCTTTTGTAGCGGAGCATGGCCCTTAGGTGCCCGGGTTTACCCTCGCTCCTTGGTTTGTGTGTATAAGTTTCTTTCGAAAGTGTCAAATTGCACAAAAACGTGCTAAGCCAGTCCTCAGCCGCGCATCGATCTGGAGAGCCGGTGTACCGCCTCCACCAGCGCCGCCACATGCTCCGGCGGGGTGTACTGGCTGATGCCGTGGCCCAGATTGAAGATGTGTGTGGGGCCGACTCCGCTGCCCCGATAGGGGGTGCCGAAGCTCTGCAGCACCTTGGCCACTTCGGTTTCAATAGCAGCCGGTGGCGCAAACAGCACGTTCGGGTCGATATTGCCTTGCAGCGCCTTGCCGGCGGTGTTCTCGGTGCCGCCCACCAGCGCGCGGGCCTGGGCGAGGTTCACCGTCCAGTCCAGTCCTAGTACGTCGCAGTCCAGCGCCTGCATGTCGGACAACCACTGGCCGCCGCCCTTGGTGAAGACAATGCGGGGCACCACCTGGCCGTCGGCGCCCAGGCGTTTGAGTCTGGCCAGCACCCTGGCGGTGTAGGCAAGGCTGAACTCCTGAAATGCGCCGTCGGCCAGCACACCGCCCCAGCTGTCAAACACCATGACCGCTTGCGCTCCGGCGTCGATCTGGGCGTTCAGGTAGGCAGCCACTGAATCGGCGTTGATGGCCAGCATGCGGTGCATCAGGTCGGGGCGGCTGTACATCAGGGTCTTGACCAGCCGGTAATCGTCGCTGCCCTTGCCTTCGACCATGTAGCACGCCAGCGTCCAGGGGCTGCCGCTGAAGCCGATGAGCGGCACGCGGCCCTTTCCGTCCTGCCGGAGCGCGCGGCGGATGCTGGAAACCGCATCAAACACGTACTGCAGCTTGGCCATGTCGGGCACTTCCAGCCTGGCCACATCGGCCTCGCTGCGCACCGGGTGGGCAAAACGGGGGCCTTCGCCCTGCGCGAACGACAGGCCCAGCCCCATGGCGTCGGGCACGGTCAAGATGTCGCTGAACAAGATTGCAGCGTCCAGCGGGTAGCGCTCCAGCGGCTGCAGGGTGACTTCGGTGGCGTAGTCGGTGTTGGTCGCCAGCCCCATGAAGCTGCCGGCTTTGCTGCGGGTGGCCATGTATTCCGGCAAATAGCGGCCGGCCTGGCGCATCAGCCACAGCGGCGTGTAGGGCGTGGACTGCCGCATGCAGGCTTGCAAAAACGTGGGGTTGTGCAAGCCGTCAAAGCGGGTGGCCGCGCCAGGGCCTGAAGACCCGGATGGCTCGAGGGGTGCGGAAACGGGGGCGGGGACGGAGGTCGATGCGGAGGTTGAGTCGGTCATGGACCGATTGTCGCAGTTCAGCCGGCGGCGCCCAACGCGGCCAGCACCTCGCCGGGGGTGAGAATTTCACTCAGCACCCGTGGTGCTTGGCCCGGCAGATACAGCACATACACCGGCACGCCGCTGCGCCCGAGCGCCTGCAGGGCCTGGGTGATGGCGGGGTCGCGGCGCGTCCAGTCGGCGCGCAGCAGGGTTACGCGCCGGGCGGCAAACGCAGCCTCTACCGCGGCGTTGCTGAGGGTGGTTTGCTTGTTGACCTGGCAGGTGATGCACCAGGCGGCAGTGAAATCCACAAAAACCGGCCGGCCTTGCTGGACACCGGCATGCACCGCAGCCGGCGACCAGGGGCTCCAAATCGCGCCGTGGGCTGGGGTGCTGGCAGGGCCGGTGGAAAGGGCTGAGGCGACCTGTGCGCCAGTCGCGCCTTCATTTTTAAGGACAAATTGCCATGTCGCGCCCGCCGATATTGCGCAAGCAGCTATCGAAATGATAGTAAAAATAAGCCTCGACCGCCCCGCCTGGCGCAGCGCCCACAGCACCAGGCACAGGCTCCAGATCAGCAGCAGCAGGCTGGCCGCGCCGTCCACCCCGCTCAAGTGGCCCAGCACCCAGACCAGCCAGACCACGGTCGCCGCCATCGGAAATGCGAGAAAGTGCTTGGTGGTCTCCATCCATTCGCCCGGGCGTGGCAGCGCGCGGCCTACCGCGGGCGACAGACTGGCCAGCAAGTAGGGCAGGGCCAGGCCCAGCCCCAGCGCGGCAAATAGCACCAGCGACTGCAGGCCCGGCAGCGTGATGGCGTAGCCCAGCGATGCGCCCATGAAGGGCGCGGTGCAGGGCGAGGCCACCGCCACCGCCAGCACACCCGACAAAAACGCCTCCGCCACCGGATGGCGCAGCTGCAGCCCTGCGAGCCGGTCAGGCAGCAGCGTGCCGATGTGCAGCCAGCCCGCCAGATTGAGCGACAGCCCGGTAAACAACAGCGCCAGCGTCGCAATCACCGCCGGCGACTGAAGCTGAAAGCCCCAGCCCAGCTGCTCGCCCCCCGCGCGCAGGGCCAGCAGCAGGCCGCCGAGCGCCAGAAACGACAGCACCACACCCAGCGTGTAGGCCAGGCCTTGCGCCCGCCGGCTGGCGGCACTGCCGCGGTGGCTGGCAAATGCCAGCACCTTGATAGCCAGCACCGGAAACACGCAGGGCATGAGGTTCAAAATCAAGCCGCCCACGAGCGCCCCCAGCACCATCAGCAGCCAGCCGCCTGATGGGCCCTGGGCGTTTGTAGCCAACGCGTCGCGCTGATTCTGGTCGAGCGCAGCCTGCAGCGCGGGCGGCACGCCCACCGCCGACGCCACGTCCGGCCAGACCCCGCTCACCGGCGAATCGCCCCGCAGGCTGCCAGCCGCCGCGTCCTTCCCCGCGCTGAGCACCCAAGACAGGGTGGCCGGTGCGCCGCTGCGCTGGGCTGAGTAAGGAATCAGCGCCTGCCAGCTGCTGCCGCTCCAGCCCTGCTGGCCGGGCTTCAATGCGCCGGAGTGCAGAGCATCGGTGGTGGCGGGCAGGGCGGGTGTGTCCAGGAGGGCGGTGGTCTCGGGCAGGGCCTGCAGCGCCTGGCCGGCCCAGGCTGCGGGAAGGCCGCTGGCCTGAATCAGCAGCCCATCGGCCTGTGCGCGGGCCTGCAAAGTGCCATTGAATGCCGCGGGCGCTGCAGAGAGTGCTGCCGCGAATTGCCCGGCATGCAGCGCGCTGGCCCCCCGAAGCGGCACGCGCAGGCTGAACTGTCCCTCCTGCGGAATGCATTCCTCGCGGCACACCAGCCAGCTGGCCGCCAGCTTGACGTCGATGGCCGAATCCAGCCCGGCGGGCTTGAAGCCCGCATCCACCATTACCGGAACCGGCAACATCACGTCACCCTCGTAACCCAGGTTGGCCAGCGTGCCGATGGCAATCTTGCGCGGCACAGGCCAGGCCACCTCGCCCGCCTGCAGGCCGTCCGGCAGCGTCCACAGCAGCTGGGTGGGCAGGCCGGAGTCGCCCGGGTTCTTCCAATAGGTGTGCCAGTGCGGCTGGTGCTGCAGCCGAAGACCCAGCCAGAGTGTCTTACCCGGCGCCACGCCGTCGGGCGCGTTCACCAGCAACTCCGCCCGCACCTGCGGTGTGGTGACCACCGCACCGGACCCGGATCCGGGCCCTTGCAATGCACCGCCCGGTAGGATGATTTGCGGCAACAATTGGCCAAAAGCGCCCGTGGATATTGCGCAGGAAGCTATCAAACTAAGAGCGGCGAGCTTGCGACGCGTACGTTCGCAAGAATCAATAGTTGTGACGTGCATCGGGGTGGTGTTGTGTCTTGGAGGCCGGCAAAGTCGACGTAATTGCGCCATGGCGGCATTGTCATGTTCGGCAGGGTGTCATCGTTTATAACCCAGCGCAGCTTTTGCTTGCCACGGTTCTCACGGCTTTACCCACCCAACCCTAGGAGATTTCGTTATGAAAAAACAAATGACCTTCGCCTACGTATTGGCGGCACTTTGCGCGGCGCCTCTGCTGGCGCAGGCCGGCGATAACGGCACTGTCTATACCCAAATTGGTACCAATGGCATTGGCTTGGGATATGCCAAATCGGTGGCTGCCGACTGGGCTGTTCGCGGGCAGCTCAATGCATTGCCTAAAACGACCTTTACCGGCGACGTGGGCGATTTCGGAAGCGCTTCGCAACTGACGGCGGAGGTAACTTGGAACTCTGTTCAATTGCTGGGCGACTGGTACCCGTTTGAGGGTGGTTTCCGCACATCCGCAGGCCTGGTCTTCAACAACAACAAAATCACTGTGAACGGCACGGGTACCGTCAACAATGTGGCCAATCAGACGGTCAATGCCGAAATCAAAATGAGCGATTCGGTCGCGCCTTACCTGGGTATTGGCTACTCCACTCGCCCCGCCGCCGCCAAAGGTTTGGGCTTTAACTTTGACCTTGGCGCCATGTTCCAGAACCCTAAGTCCACCCTGACCGTATCCGGTGGTGCGACCCAGGCCGACATCAACGCCCAAAACGCAAAGATTCAAGACGCAATTGACAAGCTCAAGGTGATGCCCGTGATTGCCATTGGCGTGAGCTACTCCTTCTAAGGCCCCCCGTCCCTTCGGCGGGGCACACTTGCGCGCCGCCGGCTGGGTAAGATGCTGCCATGCAGATTCCCCCCGCGCCAAACCGCCATTCTTCCCTGCCAAAGTCCCGCTTCTGGGCGGACTGGACCAGCGCGC
>NZ_CAMCVG010000027.1 GCF_945881795.1 Rhodoferax sp. OV413 | reverse complement strand
GCAGGCCGAAGAGCGCCGCCTGGCCATTGTTGACGGGCAAAAACTGCTCGACTACGAAATCGAAATCGAAGGGCGCGAACAGCGCAAAGGCAACATCTACAAAGCCGTGGTGACGCGGGTAGAGCCCTCGCTGGAGGCCTGCTTTGTCGACTACGGCGAAGAACGCCACGGTTTTCTGCCGTTCAAGGAAATCTCCAAGCAGTACTTCCAGCAAGGCGTGTCGGCAAGCAATGCCCGCATTCAGGACGCGATCCGCGAGGGCCAGGAACTCCTGGTGCAAGTGGAAAAAGAAGAGCGCGGCAACAAAGGCGCGGCGCTGACCACCTTTGTCTCCCTTGCCGGCCGCTATGTGGTGCTCATGCCCAACAACCCCCGTGGCGGTGGCGTGAGCCGCCGTATTGAGGGTGACGACCGCGCGGAACTCAAAGAAAACATGGACCAGTTGGAATACCCCAACGGCATGTCCATCATCGCCCGCACCGCCGGCATCGGCCGCAGCGCGCCCGAACTCCAGTGGGACCTGAACTACCTGCTCAAGCTCTGGAGCGCCATCGACGGTGCTGCCAAGGGCGCCAAGGGCGCATTCCTGATTTACCAGGAATCAAGCCTGGTGATCCGCGCCATCCGCGACTACTTTAACCACGACATCGGCGACATCCTGATCGACACCGACGATGTGTACGAGCAAGCCCAGCAGTTCATGGCGCACGTCATGCCCGAGCATGCCGCCCGCGTGAAGCGCTACCGCGACGATGCGCCGCTGTTCAGCCGCTTCCAGATCGAGCACCAGATTGAGTCGGCCTACGCCCGCACCGTGACCCTGCCCTCCGGCGGCGCCATCGTGATTGACCACACCGAAGCGCTGGTCTCAGTGGACGTGAACTCGGCCCGCGCCATCAAAGGCGGCGACATCGAAGAAACGGCCACCCGCACCAACCTCGAAGCCGCCGACGAAGTGGCCCGCCAGATGCGCCTGCGCGACCTGGGCGGCCTGATCGTGATCGACTTTATCGACATGGAAGAGTCGCGCAACCGCCGCGAAGTGGAAAACCGCCTGCGCGACGCCCTGCGCCAGGACCGCGCACGCGTGCAACTCGGCACCATCTCAAAGTTCGGCCTGATGGAAATGAGCCGCCAGCGTCTGCGCCCGGCCTTGTCGGAAGGCGCATCCATTCCCTGCCCGCGTTGCGGCGGCTCCGGCCATATCCGCGACACTGAATCCAGCGCACTGCAAATTTTGCGCATCATTCAGGAAGAGTCGCTCAAGGACAACACCGCTTCCGTGCTGTGCCAGGTGCCGGTGGAAGTGGCTTCTTTCCTGCTCAACGAGAAGCGCGCTGAAATCGCCAAGATCGAGCTCAAACAGCGCATCAACGTGCTGATGGTGCCCAACAAGACGCTGGAAACACCCAACTACAAACTCGAGCGCTTGAAGCACGACGACCCGCGCCTGGACTCGATAGAAGCCAGCTACAAGATGGCGGACGATATGGAAGAGTCCACCAGCGTGACGCGCCGCTCGCAAGAGCCCACCAACCGCCAGACGCCGGTCATCAAGGGCGTATTGCCCGATGCGCCCGCACCCATTGCCCCTCCCAAGCCCGAGCCGGTGAAGGCGGCAGCACCCGTCGCTGCACCGGCAGCGCCGGCGGAATCGGCCGGCTTCTTTGGCTGGCTCAAGAGCCTGTTTGCGGCTCCTGCTGCGGCACCAGCCCCGGTGGCGGCGCCTGCGCACACCAAGACAGACGACAAGCGGGAAGGCCGTGGTGGGCGCGACGGCAATCGCTCCGGCGGGCGCGGCCCGCGTGGCGAAGGTCGCAATGATGGACGCGGCCAGGGTCGTGGGGACGGTCGCACTGACAACCGCTCCGATGGACCCAACGAAGGCCAGGGCCGCAACGAAGTGCGTCCCGAAGGTCGTGGCGATCGCCCCGAGCGCGGTGGCCGCAATGGTCGCGGCGGCCGCAGCGGTGCCGCAAGGCAAGAACGCATGGACGCCGACCCCGCACAGGTTGCAGGCGTGGGAGTCGAACTACAAACCGAAGCAGGCGCAGCGCCCCCAGCGCGCGAAGGCCGGCCTGAGCGCGGCGGTCGCGGCGGCCGCGGCCCTCGCGGCGGCGAAGGACGCGAGCGCACAGAAGGCACAGCACGCCCCGCTGACCTGAATGAAGACGCCGGCAACTCCCAGGTCCAAGCCGAAGGCGCAGCGCAATCCTCCGACACCCAGGGCGAAGGTCGCGAGCCCCGCGAAGGCCGTGACGGTCGCTCCGGCCGCGGCCGTGGCCGCCGCAACGAGCGCGGCCCCCGCACCGAAGAAGGCAACGGCCCAGAGCACAACGGCACAGATGCCGCGCAAGGCCAGTCAGACCCCAGCGACACGGCGCAGGCGCCCCTCGCCGGCGACGCGCAAGGCGACGCATCCGCTGGTTCCGATCAGCGGGAACGCCGCTCCCGTGACCGTTATGGACGCGACCGTGGCAACCGTGGCCCCCGAACCGATCGCTCCGATCGCAACGAAGGCGATCAAGGCCAACAGGGCGACCTGCTGAACGACGCGCCCGACGCAGATGCCTCGTCGGCAAACGCGGACTGCGCGCCTGCCGACGCACCGGTTTTTTCCTCTGCTGCTGGCGCGCCTGCGGCGGCCGCTACGCCTGTGGTAGTCGCTGCAACTGCTGCTACTGCTGCAGTTGCTTCAGCCGCCACGGCAAACCAGCTGCCCAAGGTCGAGGCCTACAGCCTGCCGGTAGAAGCCCTGGCGCAAGTGGCGCAATCGTCGGGCCTGCAATGGGTCAATTCCGATGCGGACAAGATCGCCGCGGTGCAAGCTGCCATTGCAGCAGAGCCTCAGCCGGTCCGCGTGCCGCGAGAGCGCCCTGCCCCCGTGGCGTTGGATGACCGGCCTTTGGTGCTGGTGGAAACCCGGCGCGATCTGCGCGACTTGAAGCTGCCCTTTGAGGACTCCCCGGCGGCCTAAGGCGGTGCAGGTTTCCTGACAAAAAGGGCGCCTCGGCGCCCTTTTTGTTGGGTTTTAGCCCGCCCGGAGCTGAATCCGCCCAGGCTTAAAAAATATCGACTGCGCCGGTTGCCGGCAAGGCGCTGAACAAGCCTTGGTCCGCCAGCGCGGAGTAGCTGAACACCTTGTTCTGGCCATGGTGGCGCACATAGTCCACCACACGCTCGGCGCGCTCGAGCGCCGTGCTGGGCGAATCATCGGGCGTGACGCGGGTGAACCCTCCCGACACGGTGAGCGGCCCGACCTGCGGGAAACGAAAATTCTCGATATGGCTGCGAAATCGCTCAAAGGCCGCCAGCACAAGGGCTTCGTCAGGGCAGTGCATCAGCACCGCAAACTGCTCACCCCCGAGACGGTACAGGCGGTCGTAGGTGCGGAAGGTGTTGTTCATCATGCGAGCCACCATGAGCAGCACTTCCTCGGCAATCAGGTGGCCATGCTGGTTGTTGACAACGTCGTAGTTGTCAATCGCCACCGTGCCCAGCCAGTAGTTAGGCGGCACCCGGTGCCGTCGCTCCAACCCACCGGCCAACGCGGGTTGCCGGCTGGCGGCTTGCGCGGTGTCGAGCTCGCCGAGCTCGTCAAGCACCGCGCTGTAGAACGCGTCGTCGAGCGACTTGCGGTTGAGCAATCCGGTGAGCGCATCGCGGTCGCTGTATGCCAGCAGCCGGTACATATTTCCGAACACGCGGGAGAGGACGCCAATGGTCTGCAGGTCTTGTGGCTGCAAGGGGCCGGAAGAGTGAATTTCCAGCACAAACTCCTCGCCATTGACCGGGTCTGAGAACAGCGGCAGGTAGCTGATGCGCGGCCCGTTCTCCCCCGCCCAGGCCACCTCAATCAGACCCCGCTGCTGCATGCAGAGCAGGCGGTCGCGGTTGTCGTCCAGCAGCGGGAGCGACTGAAAATCCATACGCAGCGGGTCCACCACCTTGCCGCCGCCCCGCGCGTCGAGCACGGTGATATCCATCCACCGCCGCACGCCCTCTTCGCTCACTACTTTGGAGACCAGCACACGCTGAATCGGAACCAGATCAATCAATGCCTTGGACAGGCTCAGCTCGAGCAGATCGCGGTCGCGGTGATCGGTGAGCTTGAGGAGGTGTTCGACAAGTGAGGCCATAAACCATGATAGCCGCCTACAGCGCCGGTGTCTGTAGTCCGGCTGGAGGTGGCTCAGGCCCGGGCAGCTGCCTTGTAGGCTTCGGCCGCGGCCTGGTTGTCTTGGCGCTGCTCGGCCAGCGCCGCCATCGCCAGCCACGCCTTGCGCTTCATGCCGGTGTCTTTGAGCATGGGAATGGCCTGGCGCAGCATGGCATGGGCCTTGCCCCACAGCGCCAGCCGCACACACATCACACCCGCCAGATACTGCAGCAAAGGGTCGCCGGGCTGCGCCAGTTGGGCGGCTTCAATGCGCGCAAGCCATACCGCATCAGGCGCCGCATCGGCCTGCGCGAAGCTGGTCTCCAGCACACCCACCAGCCGTACGCGCTGCTCCTCCGAGAGCGCTGAGCCCCCGCCAGTGACCTGCCCTTGCCCCGGCCACAGGGGAAGTACCCATGTGCGCGCGGTGGCGGGCTCGCCCCGGTGCGCGAGCCAACGCTCGGCGGCCTCCAATGCCACATCGGGCATGGCGCGCTCGGTGGCCTCCAGCGCAGCCCAGGCTTGCTCGAGCTGATTGAGGTCGTAGGCAGTGCGTAAAGACTCCAGCGCGAGCCCGCGCACGATGCCGGCACCGGCAAGTTCGGAGAATGCGCGGTGCTTGGCCAGCGTGCGCGCGGATTCCAGGCCCACACGGGTGTTGCGGGCCTGGCGGGCTGCCTTGAAGCGGATGCGCAGCGCAATCGTGCGGCGGGCGGTGCCCAGCGGCAGCTGCTGGAGCCAATTGGCCGAGGCGCCCGGGTCGCGGTCGTCCAGGGCCCAGCGGGCGGCACGCAGCTGAAGGCCGTCGTGCAAATCGCCGCCGTCTTGCTGTGCGGCCTCGCCCAGCGCGCGCTGAAAATGAATCTCGCGGTTGCCGCGGTCCTGCAGGGCATGCGAACTCTCCGCCGCCAGCAGGTGGGCCAGGGTGCGCAGCCGGCCGGCATCGGGCAGCGTGTCGCCGCTCGCGACCATGGTGTCTTCCACCGCCGCCACCAGCTCTGCCGACTTACGTGAGCGCACAAAGCGGCCAGCCAGCATCTGGGAGATCGAATCCAGCAGGCCGGCGTAAATCGCCCGCTCTTTGTACGACAGTCGCCAGCGGCGCGCCTGCTGCGGGATGCTGAAAAGTCCGGAGAGCGCGCGCAAGGCCAGGTGCAGGGTCACAAACACCAATGCCAGTGTCAGCAGCACCAGGTTCAGCGACAAATCAACCCGGTACGGCGGCCAATACAAGGTGACGGTGCCCTGGTTGCTGCCAGCAAACAGTGCTGACGCCACCGCCGTTGCAAACAGGGCCATCAACCACAGGGCAAAGCGCATGGAGTCAGCGTCCTGCGGCGGCGGTGGCCAGTGCGGCCAGGGTCTCGTCGACCCGTGGAACGTCCAGCGTACGCATCTGCGTCTGTAGCTGCTGCAACACCGCCTGCGCGGTCTGGGTCTTGCGCGAGCCGGCGTCGTAGAAACGCGTCAGCGTGGCCGAAGCCGACGCCAGATCGGCGCGGGCCGCATCGGTCTGGCGCGACAGCAGCCCCAGCCGGGCATTCAGGACCTTGAGCTTGAAGTTCTCACGCACAAAAAACGACTGCTCGGGCGAGAGCAGGGCCACATCGGGATTTTCAATTTTGCTCACCCGCACCAGGCCGCGCACTTCGTCGCGCACCAGCCCGCCCAAACGGCCCCACCAGCCGCTCATGGTTTCTTCCGCCTGGCGCTTCAAACTGGGGCTGGCCTTGGCGGCTTGCACCGCGTTACCTACCGGCATGTCATCGATCAGGGCGACCAGCTCGTCCAACTTGACCAACATGGCTGGCGTATCTGACAGGACAGTGCCCTTGATGCGGGCCACATCTTTGGTGATGGCCCGCTGGAGCGGCATCAGGCGGGGCTGTGCGGCCCGGGTCACGCGCTGCTCGGCCGACTTGAGGGCCGCAAGCAAAGGCTCGACGCTGCCGGTGAGCTGCGCTTGCTGCTGCGCTAAGCGCAGAGACGATTCAATGTCGACCACCAGGTTTTCGTCGCGCGAGCGGGAGAGGCTTTGCATCAGTTCCTCGAGCTGGCTGCGCTGCAGGGCCACCTCGCTCAGCCGGGCCTCCAGCACGGCCAGCTTGGCACTGGTCTCTAAGGCCAGCTCTTGTGCCTGCTTGGCGGTGATGCGGGCTTCGCCCGACTGGGTGCCGGAATCTGCCATCTGGCGTGCCAGTTGCTCCTGCACCGTTCCCAGCTTTTGCCACAACAAGGTGCTGCTGACCAGACCGGCAGCCGCCATCAGCCCGATGGCCTGCAGCCAGCGACGGGGCGGCTTGTCAGCCACGCTCGTTACGCCGGACGGGGCGGGGGCTTGTGAATTCATTGCAAGGATTCTATCGACGCCAAGAGAGCGGGAAGCAGCGGTTTGGACTCCAGCACCTGCCCGAATCCGGCCGCCCGCGCGGCTGCGCCAATGCGGTGGTGGGTGACCACCGCGCGCGCCTGGCCCCAGCCGGTGCCCGTGCAGCATTGCTGCAGGTTGCGAATCGCCTCAGAACTGCTGAACACCCAGACGCTGCCGTCCTGGCTGGCGCCGGCAGCCTGCTGCCGGGTGGTAGCGTCCCAATGAGGGCAGCTGCGCTCATAGCTCACCACAAACTCCACCTCGCCACCTGCGCTTTGCACCTGCTGTGCAAACCAGTCTCGACCGCTGCCTTCGCCCCCGCCAGGCGCGCCCACGGTGCTGCCGCGCACGATCAGCACCCGGTAGCCCGGCACCACGCGGTCTTTCACCACCTCCCAGAGCGCTTCGGAGTCGAATCGGCCGGCAGCCAGATCGGGCGCGAACACAAATGCGGGCTCGGCCCCCATCCGTTCCAGCGTCGAATAGCTGCCCGGTCCGGTCGCAAATGCTACGGTTTTGATAGCTGATTGCGCAGTAAATACGGGCGATTCAAGGCTTTTTCGTGCAAAAAAATGCTTCGCGGCATTGCGGCTGACGAACATCACCGCATCAAAACCGGCCAGCCGGCTCCAGGCCGACTCCACCGCCTGGGCCTGCGGCGTGGCGTGCACGTCAATCAGCGGCAGGGCCCAGCCGCTGAAGCCGGATGCGTCCATCGCGCTCAGCCACGGGGCGGCCTCGCCCTGGGGTCGGGTGATGATGACGCGCATACAGCTGCCCCTAAAGCCTAGCCGCCTGAGGCGCGGCAGACGCACTCACCGTCATCAGGCGTTGCAACTCGCGGGCCACCTGCTCGCCCAGAGCGGTGGCGCCGGCGGTGTCTTGCACCTGCCCGCTGGCACTGGCATAGACCACGGGCAACACGCCTTCGGCATCGCCCCAGGCGGCGCGAATGTGCAGGGAGTCACCGTCCAGCGTGGCAAAGGCCGCCAAGGGCATGGAACAGCTGCCGCCCATCATTCGGCTGACCGCGCGCTCGGCGCTCACCGCCAACAAAGTGGGCTGATGGACCAGATGCTGCAGGGCAAGCGCTACGTCGGTGCGGATCTGGCGAATCTCAATACCCAGCGCACCCTGGCCGGCGGCCGGCAGCATTTGCTCGGGGGAAAACACCGCGCGAACCCGCGACTCCAGCCCCAGGCGCTTGAGTCCGGCCGCAGCCAGCACGATGCCATCAAAGTGCCCGTCATCGAGCTTGCGCAGTCGGGTGTCGAGGTTGCCGCGCAGCGGCTCAATCTTCAGGTCCGGCCGCATCTCGCGCAGCAGGGCCACGCGGCGCAGGCTGGAGGTGCCCACCACAGCACCCTGCGGCACATCGGCCAGGCTGGCATAGCGGTTGGAGACCCAGGCGTCGCGCGGGTCTTCGCGCTCCATGACGCAGGCCAGGGCAAAACCCTCGGGCAGCTCCATGGGCACGTCTTTGAGGGAATGCACAGCCAGATCGGCGCGGCCTTCGTCCAGGGCGACTTCGAGTTCTTTGACAAACAGGCCCTTGCCGCCCACCTTGCTCAGGGCGCGGTCCAGAATCTGGTCCCCCTGGGTTGTCATGCCCAAAAGCGCTACCTGGGCGCCGTTTTTTTCGAGCAGATCTTTGACATGCTCAGCTTGCCAGAGTGCCAAACGGCTCTCGCGGGTGGCGATCGTAAAGGTGGCCAAAATCGTAACTCGGTGGTAATTGCCTAAGGGCCGTCGATGCTAGCATGGGCCCATTACCAGGCGCTGTTTTTGCCTCTGCAAACGGCCTTCTCACCCTAACCCCAGACCTATGATCAAAGCACCCGCCGCGGAATCGGCCAAGCGCGCCAAAGAGAACGAACGCCCCCTGGTAGAAGACATACGGCTGCTGGGCCGGATTCTGGGCGATGTGATCCGGGAGCAAGAGGGCATCGAAGCCTACGAACTGATTGAGCAAATCCGCACCCTCTCGGTCGCTTTTCGCCGCGACGCCGACCACGAGGCCGACCGGGCGCTGAAGAAGCTGCTCAAGAGCCTCTCCGGCGACCAGACGGTGAGCGTTATCCGCGCATTTACTTATTTTTCGCATCTGGCCAATCTGGCCGAAGACCGCCACCACATCCGCCGCCGCGCCATCCACGAACGCGCCGGCGACACCCAGGAGGGCAGCATCGAAGTCGCCTTGTCCCGCCTGCGCTGGGCGGGCATCCCGCCCAAGCTGATTTCCAGCACGCTGGCAAAGAGTTTTGTGTCGCCCGTGCTCACAGCCCACCCGACCGAAGTCCAGCGCAAAAGCATTCTGGATGCCGAGCGCGACATCGCCCAGCTGCTGACCCAGCGCGACGAAATCAAACAGCGCGCCGGGGGAGTCGATAGTAAGAAAGACGCCCTCACTCCCAAAGAGCTTGCCGCCAACGAGGCCCAGATGCGCGCCCGCGTCATGCAACTCTGGCAGACCCGCCTGCTGCGCTACTCCAAGCTCACCGTGGCCGACGAGATTGAGAACGCACTGAGCTATTACGAGTCGACCTTCCTGCGCGAAATCCCCAAGCTCTATGCAGACCTCGAAGACCGCCTGGACAACCAGCCGGTGCACAACTTTTTGCGCATGGGCCAGTGGATTGGCGGCGACCGCGATGGCAACCCCAACGTGAGCGCGCAAACCCTGGAATACGCCCTGCGCCGCCAGGCCGAAGTGGCCCTGCGCCACTACCTGACCGAGGTGCACTACCTGGGCGGCGAGTTGTCGATCTCCGCCATGCTGGCCGACTGCAGCCCCGACATGCAGGCCCTGGCAGAGTGCTCCCCCGACCAGAACGCACACCGTAAAGATGAGCCCTACCGCCGCGCCCTCATCGGCGTGTACGCCCGCCTTGCCGCCACCCTGCACGACCTCACCGGCACCGAAGCCGCCCGCCACGCGGTGGCCCCGCAAAACCCCTACCTGCGCGTCGAAGACCTGGTTGCCGACCTGCGGGTGATCGAAGCCTCGCTCAAGGCCAACCACGGCGAAGCCCTGACCGCCCAGCGCCTGCGCCCGCTGATTCGCGCGGCCGAGGTGTTTGGCTTTCATCTGGCAACGGTGGATTTGCGCCAGAGCTCGGACAAGCACGAAGAGGTCGTCGCTGAGCTGCTGGCCACTGCCGGCGTGCATGCCGACTACAGCAGCCTCGCCGAGGCCGACAAACGCAGCCTGCTGATGGGCCTGCTGCAAGACGCCCGCGCGCTGCAGGTGCACGGCGCCGACTATTCGGCCCACACGCAGGGCGAGCTGGCCATCTTTGCCATGGCCCGGAAGATGCGCGCGAGCTTCGGCCACCAGGCCATCCGCCACTACATCATCAGCCACACCGAAACCGTGAGTGATTTGCTCGAGGTGCTGCTGCTGCAAAAAGAGGTCGGGCTGATGCGCGGCGTGCTCCGCCCCTCCCACCCAGCCGCTGCAACCGCCGACCTGATCGTGGTGCCGCTGTTTGAAACCATTGAAGACCTGCGCAACGCCGCGCCCATCATGCGGGAGTTCTACGCCCTGCCCGGCGTGGCAGAGCTGATCCAGCGCGGCCAGCCCGACCAGTACAGCGAGCAAGACATCATGCTCGGCTACTCCGACTCCAACAAAGACGGCGGCATCTTCACCAGCAACTGGGAGCTGTACCGTGCCGAAATCGCGCTGGTGGAGTTGTTCGACGAACTCGCGACCAGGCACCCGATTCAGCTGCGCATGTTCCACGGCCGCGGCGGCACGGTGGGGCGCGGTGGCGGCCCGAGCTACCAAGCCATTCTGGCGCAGCCCCCCGGCACGGTGCGCGGGCAAATCCGACTGACCGAACAGGGGGAAGTCATCGGCTCCAAGTACGCCAACCCCGAAATCGGCCGGCGCAACCTCGAGACCCTGGTCGCCGCCACCCTGGAGGCCACCCTGCTGCAGCCCACCAAGCCCGCCAGCCTGGCCTTTCTGGAAGCCGCTGCCCAGCTCTCGCACCTGAGCATGGCCGCCTACCGCGCGCTGGTCTACGAGACCCCGGGCTTTACCGAATACTTTTTCAGCTCCACACCGCTGCGCGAGATTGCCGAGCTCAACATCGGGTCGCGCCCGGCATCGCGCAAAGCCTCCCAGCGCATCGAAGACCTGCGCGCGATTCCCTGGGGATTCAGCTGGGGCCAGTGCCGGCTCGCCCTGCCGGGCTGGTTCGGCTTTGGCTCGGCGGTGCAACAGTTTGTCGGCACCGGCACGGTCGCCGAACAAAAGGCGGGGCTCGCCCTGCTACAAAAAATGTACAAGCAGTGGCCCTTCTTTCGGACCCTGCTCTCCAACATGGACATGGTGATGGCCAAGAGCGATCTGGCACTGGCCTCGCGCTACTCCGAGCTGGTGGCGGATGCGCGGATGCGCAAAAAGATTTTCAGCGCCATTGAGTCCGAATGGCACAGCACCGCGCAGGCGCTGGCGAGCATCACCGGCGAGAAAAACCGTCTGGCCAACAACGCCGCCCTGCAGCGCTCGATCCGCCACCGGTTCCCCTACATCGACCCGCTGCACCACCTGCAGGTCGAGCTGGTGCGCCGCTACCGCGAAGGCAAGGCCGACGAGCGGGTGCAGCGCGGCATCCACATCTCAATCAACGGCATCGCCGCGGGGCTGCGCAACACGGGTTAATTCGCGCCGGGTCATCCATGCCGGGGTTTCACACCGGCTATTGCGACACCGGCTATTGCGACACCAGCGCCCGCACCGCCGGCAGCTGACGGCGCGACACCATCAGCTTCTCGTCGACCCCCTGCAGGCGCACCGCCCAGCCCTCGCCCTCGTCGGCGTCGAAGTGCTTTTCTAATGAACGCACCATTTTCCGGGCGACCAAGGCGTTGCGGTGAATGCGGATGAACCGGCCACCGTGCTGCTGCTCCAGGTCGTTCAGCGCGCCGTCCATGATGTAGCTGCGACTGGCGGTGCGCACGGTGAGGTATTTCAGCTCGGCTTTGAAATACAGCACCTGCGACAGCGGCACCCGCTCGGTACGGTTGCGCTCCTGAATGACGAGCACGTCTTCTGATGCCAAATCGGCCGCTTGCGCCCGTCTGGACTGCGCGAAGCGCTCTGCTTTTTGTAGCGACTCCTGCAGCCGACCGAGCCGCACCGGCTTGGTCAGGTAGTCCACCGCCGCCAGCTCAAAGGCGTCCACCGCGTGCTCGGCGTGGGCGGTGACAAACACAACCGCCGGAGGGTTTTGCTGGGCGCGCAGGGTGTGCGCCCACGCCATGCCGTTGCTGCCGGGCATGTGAATATCTAAAAACACCACATCCAACGGCTGCTGGCACAACAAGGCGGCCGCCTGCTCCGCATTGCCCGCCTCCCCCGCCACCTCAGCCGCGGGGTGCCGGCAGCCGGCCAGCAGGGTGCGCAGTCGGGCCCGCGCCAGCGGTTCGTCATCGACCAGCAGCACCCGCAACACGGATTCCGGCCGCCCCGATGTCATAGGGGGACCTCCATGCGAACCTGGTAGACGCCGCCCTTGCGCCCGCTCTGAAAACGGCCCTGCAGGTCATGCAGCAGCGCCAGCCGCTCGCGCACATTGTTCAGCGCCAGCCCGTGGCCGCGCGTGCCCTGAGCGGCAGGTACCGCGTTGGTGACCTTGATCACCACCACCGAGCCCTTACAGCGGGTCGATATGCGCACCACAGCGCCCCCGGGGCTGGGCTCCACGCCGTGGCACACCGCGTTTTCCACCAGCGGCTGCAAGATCAGCGGCGGCAGGCGCGCGCCATCGGCCCGCGGGTCTAGGTCCCACTCCAACTGCAGCCGCTCGCCAAAGCGCACCTGCTCAATGTCCAGGTACTGCCGCGCCAGTACCAGCTCCTCGCCCAGCGTGACCGATTCGCCGGCGTCTTTGAGGGCATGGCGAAACAGCTCACTCAGATCCTCCAGCAGCGCCTCGGCCCGCGCGGGTTCGGCGCGCACCAGCGCAATGGCACTGTTGAGCGTGTTGAACAAAAAATGAGGCCGGATACGCGACTGGAGCTCGCTCAGGCGGGCGGCCGTGTCGGCCGGGGCGCGGCCCTTGGCCCGCATCACCAGCGCCACCACCAGCAAGCTCGAGAGCAACACGCCCGAAAACAGGCTCGCCACCCAGGGCGGGTTCTCCAGCAAACCCGACACCGCCAGCAAACCACAGCCGTACAGCCCGGACAACCCTCCCAGCGCCAGCGCCAGCCCGTACTGCACCCACCGCCGGCTGCGGGCCAGCCAGCGCTTGGCAATACAAGCCACCAGCAGCCAGACCAGCGTTCCCGGCAGGGCCGCGCCGGTGAAAAGCGCCAGCCGGGCCACCCAGTCCCACGGGGTGGCAGTAGCAAACATGCACCCCGCCGCCAACGACACCTCCACAAACAGCACCGCCCGCAGCACCACGCCGGTGTGGCAGGCGTCAAACACCAGCACCGGTGCGGCCTGCGACACTGCCTCGGGCGGCGCGGGGGCCAAGCCCTGGAACGTCGATAATGTTTGGCTGTCGTCCATGTCCACTGGATTTTGACCCCTTTCTGTGAAGCGCCCCATGTCTCAAAACCAATTCGATAAAAAGTCCCAGGCGTGGTCCGCGCTGTTTTCCGAGCCGATGAGCGACCTGGTCAAGCGCTACACCTCCAGCGTGTTTTTCGACAAGCGTCTCTGGCAGGCCGACATCACCGGCAGCCTGGCGCACGCCGAGATGCTGTGCGCCCAAGGCATCATCAATGCGCAGGACCACGCCGCCATCGAGCGCGGCATGGCGCAGATTTGGAGCGAGATTGAGGCAGGCCACTTTGAGTGGAAGCTAGACCTGGAAGATGTGCACCTCAACATCGAGGCCCGCCTCACCCAGCTGGTGGGCGACGCCGGCAAACGCCTGCACACCGGCCGCAGCCGCAACGACCAGGTCGCCACCGATGTGCGCCTCTGGCTGCGCGGCGAGATCGACCTGATTGGCGGCCTGATCACCGATTTGCAGAAAGCCTTGCTGGTGTTGGCTGACAAGAACGCCGACGTCATCCTCCCCGGCTTCACCCACCTGCAGGTGGCGCAGCCGGTGAGCTTTGGCCACCACATGCTGGCCTATGTGGAAATGTTCAGCCGCGATGCCGAGCGCTTTTCCGAGGTGCGCCGCCGCACCAACCGCCTGCCGCTGGGATCGGCAGCCCTTGCCGGCACCAGCTACCCGCTGGATCGGGAACGCGTGGCCATCACGCTGGGCATGGTGGACGAGGCCGGAGCGCCCGCCGTCTGCCAGAACAGCCTGGACGCAGTGAGCGACCGCGACTTTGCCATCGAGTTCACCAGCGCCGCAGCGCTCACCATGGTGCATGTGAGCCGCATGAGCGAGGAGCTGATCATCTGGATGAGCCAGAACTTCGGCTTCATCCACATTGCCGACCGCTTCACCACCGGCAGTTCCATCATGCCGCAGAAGAAGAACCCCGACGTGCCTGAGCTGGCCCGCGGCAAGACCGGCCGCGTGGTCGGTCATTTGATGGGCCTGATCACCCTGATGAAGGGCCAGCCCCTGGCCTACAACAAAGACAACCAGGAAGACAAAGAGCCGCTGTTTGATACGGTAGACACGCTCAAAGACACCCTGCGCATCTTTGCCGACATGGTGGGCGGCATCACCACCAAGCCCGACGCCATGGAGCGCGCGGCGCTCAAGGGCTACGCCACCGCCACCGATCTGGCCGACTATCTGGTCAAGAAGGGCCTGCCCTTTCGCGATGCGCACGAAACCGTGGCCCACGCCGTAAAAACCGCCACTGAGCGCGGCGTGGATTTATCGGAGCTGCCCCTCGACGTGCTGCAAGGCTTTAACCCCACCGTCCAGGCCGATGTGTTTGAAGCCTTAAGCCTGCGCGGCTCGCTTAACGCGCGCAACACGCTTGGCGGCACTGCGCCGGTGCAAGTGCGGGCGCAGATTGCGCGGCACCAGCAACGTCTGGGCTAAACCGGCGAAGCCCCTACACCAGGCTCGCCAAAACCGCCGGCGAAAAATCTGACAGCTCGCCCAGCCGGCCATCGCGCACTTTGTGCACCCAGTCCGGGTCGGCAATCAGCGCGCGGCCCACAGCCACCAGATCGAAGTCGCCGCGGTCCAGCCGGCGCAGGAGTTCGTCCAGCGCTGCGGGCTGCGAGCTCTCGCCGCCAAATGATGCAATGAACTCGCCGCTCAGGCCCACCGAGCCCACGGTGATGGTGGGCCGGCCGGTGAGCTTTTTGGCCCAGCCGGCGAAGTTGAGGTCGGAGCCCTCAAACTCGGCCTCCCAGAACCGGCGCTGCGAGCAATGAAAGATGTCGGCCCCCGCGTCCGCCAGCGGCTGCAGCCAGGCGGCCATCTCGTCGGGCGACTGCGCAATGCGGGCGGAGTAGTCCTGCTGCTTCCATTGCGAGAGGCGGATGATGACGGGGTAGTCCGGCCCCACCTCGGCGCGCACGGCCTTCAGTATCTCGGCCGCAAATTGGCCGCGGGCCACCAGGCTGCCGCCGTATTTATCGGTGCGCGCGTTGGTGCCTTCCCAGAAAAACTGGTCAATTAAATAGCCGTGCGCTCCGTGCAGCTCAATCGCCTCAAAGCCCAGCCGCTTGGCAGCACCGGCGGCGCGGGCAAAGGCGGCAATGGTGTCGGCAATGGCCGCGTCGGTCATGGGCTCGCCGAACTGCTTGCCCGGGCGCGACAGGCCCGAGGGCGAGTCCACCGGAGGCGGCGCGGTCCAGGTGGTCCGCGGGTTGCGCGCCGCGCCCACATGCCAGAGCTGCGGCGCCATGCGGCCGCCGGCATGGTGCACGGTGTTGATGACGTCCTGCCAGCCGGTCAGCGCGGCATCGCCCCAGAAGTGGGGCACGTCCGGGTCGTTGGAAGCAGACGGCCGCTGCACCACCGTGCCCTCGGACACGATCAGGCCCACATCACCCACCGCGCGCTTGCGGTAGTACTCGCTCACTTGCGCGGTGGGCACGCCGCCCGGGGAAAAAGACCGCGTCATGGGCGCCATGACAATGCGGTTGGGCAGGTGCAGGCCTTTGAAGGCGAAGGGGCGGAACAGGGGTGATGTGTCGGTCATGATGTGGTTGTCAGGGTTGTGGGATAGGGGATGCGCTCCCCTCGCCGGCCCAGTTTACGCCTTGCGCCTGAGAATAATTTCATCCGTCCCAAGCCGTTTTTCACACGAGCAGGCAACGGCGCGCACTACCATCTAGAAAAACCTAAGGAGACATTCCCATGCCCGTGATTACCAATATTGAAGACCTGCGCGTTTTGGCCGAGAAGCGGGTGCCGCGCATGTTTTACGACTACGCCGACTCCGGCTCCTGGACTGAAGGCACCTACCGCGCCAACGAGGCCGATTTTCAGAAAATCAAGCTGCGCCAGCGGGTTGCGGTCAACATGGAAAACCGCAGCACCGCCACCAGCATGGTGGGCATTGCGACCAAGATGCCGGTATGCATTGCGCCGGTGGGCCTGACCGGCATGCAGCACGCCGATGGCGAAATCCACGCCGCGCGCGCGGCCGAGAAGTTCGGCATTCCGTTCACCCTGTCGACCATGAGCATCTGCTCGATTGAAGACATCGCCGAGAACACCACCGCACCCTTCTGGTTTCAGCTCTACATGATGCGCGACCGCAGCGCCATGGCCAAGATGATCGAGCGCGCACGCGCCGCCCGCTGCAGCGCGTTGGTGCTCACGCTGGATTTGCAGGTTATCGGCCAGCGCCACAAAGACATCAAAAACGGCCTGAGCGCCCCGCCCCGCCCCACGCTGGCCAACATCCTCAACCTCGCCACCAAGCCGCGCTGGTGCCTCGGCATGCTGGGAACCCGCCGCCACACCTTCGGCAACCTGGTCGGCCATGTGGAATCGGTGAGCGACATGAAGTCGCTGGCCGCCTGGACCAACGAGCAGTTCGACCCCCGCCTGTCCTGGGACGACGTGAAATGGGTCAAGCAAAAATGGGGCGGCAAGCTCATCCTGAAGGGCATTCAGGACGTGGAAGACGCGATTCTTGCCGCCGACAGCGGGGCCGATGCGATTGTGGTGAGCAACCACGGCGGCCGCCAGTTGGATGGCGCACCGAGCAGCATCAGCGCGCTGCCGCCCATTGTGGCGGCGGTAGGCTCGCGGCTGGAGGTCTGGATGGACGGCGGCATACGCAGCGGACAAGACGTGCTCAAGGCCTGGGCACTGGGCGCCAAGGGCACCATGATCGGCCGCGCATTTGTGTACGGCCTGGGCGCCATGGGCGAAGCGGGCGTGACCAAGGCACTACAAATCATCCACAAAGAGCTGGACATCACCATGGCCTTCTGCGGCCACACCAACATTCAGAACGTGGACCACAACATCCTGGTTCCCGGCACCTATTAACCTCCCGACCCGGAAAGCCCGCCCACGGTGCGCCGCATTGCCCACCTGGACATGGACGCGTTTTACGCGTCGGTCGAGCTGCTGCGCTACCCGCAGCTCAAGGGGATGCCGGTGGTCATCGGCGGCGGGCGCAGGCAGGCCGATGACGCGCTCCTAGAGCGCCACGAAGGCCTTGCGCTGAACCAGATTCCGGTGGCCGACTTTCCGCTGCTGCGGGACTACACCGGCCGCGGCGTGATTACCACCGCCACCTACGCCGCGCGCCAGTTCGGCGTGGGCTCGGCGATGGGGCTGATGAAGGCAGCCAAACTCTGCCCGCAGGCGGTGCTGCTGCCGGTGGACTTTGCGCAGTACCGCCACTATTCGCAGCGCTTCAAAGCCATCATCACCGGCATGGCCCCTTTGATGGAGAACCGCGGGGTGGACGAGGTGTACATCGACTTCACCGATGTGCCCGGCGGCCAGCGCCAGGGCGGGCGCAGCCTGGCGCGGCTGATCCAGAAAACCATTTTTGATGACACCGGTCTCACCTGCTCGGTGGGTGTGGCGCCGAACAAGCTGTTGGCCAAGATGGCCAGCGAATTCAACAAGCCCAATGGTGTGGCCATCGTCGGTGAGAGCGATCTGGAGTCGATGATCTGGCCGCTGGCCTGCCGCAAAATCAACGGCATCGGCCCCAAGGCCGACGAAAAGCTCAAAAGCCACGGCATCGAAACGATCGGCCAGCTCGCGGCGCGCGAATTGCAGTGGCTGATGGACACCTTCGGCCAGCGCACCGGCGCCTGGCTGCATGACGCCGCCTGGGGCCGTGACGACCGGCCCGTGGTCACTGAAAGTGAACCAGTGAGCATGAGCCGCGAAACCACCTTCGAGCGCGACCTGCACGCAGTGCGCGACAAGGCGGAGCTGGGCGGTATCTTCACCCGCCTGTGCGAGCAGGTGGCGACCGATCTGCAGCGCAAGGGCTATGCCGGCAAAACCATCGGCATCAAGCTGCGATTTGACGACTTCCGCAGCGTGACCCGGGACATCACCATCGACTGCTACACCGCCGATGCGGCCGAAATCCGCCGCCTGGCCGGCCTGTGCCTCAAAAGGGCCCCGCTGCACAAGCGCCTGCGCCTGCTCGGGGTGCGGGTGGGCACGCTGCTGAGCGCAGAAGAAGCCGCCAATTTGGTGCCAAAAATGGCTCCAGGGCCTGTGGAATATGCGTCAGCAGCTTCCAAAACCATAGCAAAAGACCCCCTGACACTGGATTTGTTTTAGCCCGCCCGGGCCGCGCGGTTCTGTCATTCGCTACCGCTTAAAATTTGGTGGAAATCAAAGTTTCTTGCGCGCAACCCTGTGCAGAGGCTTGACGGACATTGACTTACGGGACCCAGGTGATGCCCAATGAGGGTGCGCAGGGTCTCTTAAGAGACTGAGCTCTAACTCCAGAAGAACGGACCCTCCATGCGCCTCAATTTACCAGTCACCCAGCGGGAATTTGACTACTCCGCAGACCGCATGCTGGTCTCCATGACAGACACCCAGGGCGTCATCCTCCACTGCAACCATGCGTTTGTGGAAATCAGCGGGTTCACCTACGACGAGCTGATTGGCGAAAACCACAACCTGGTGCGCCACCCCGACATGCCGCTTGGCGCCTACCGCGACATGTGGGCCACCATTGCCAGCGGCCGCGCCTGGACGGCGCTGGTGAAAAACCGCCGCAAAGACGGCGACCACTACTGGGTGCAGGCCAATGTGACTCCGGTGTTGGAGAACGGCAAGCCCCGCGGCTATATGTCGGTCCGCATCAAACCCAGCCGCCGCGAGATTGATGCCGCCGAGAAGCTGTACGCGCAAATGCGTGCAGAAGAAAAAACCGGCAACAACACGGTCTACCTGGAGCGCGGGCAAGTGCGCTACCGCGGCATTCGCGGCTGGTCCGACCGGTTCAACCGCATGACCCTGGGCCAGCGGCTGGCGCTGGCGCTGGGCGGCCTGGTCGCCGTAGGCATGGCGCCCGACCTGTTGGGCTTGGACGGGGCGGTGGCTTTCTGGGCACAGCTGGTGTTTCTGCTGTTGGGGGCGGCCGGCGTGATGGCCTGGTTCCAGGTGAACTTTGCGACCGGCATTCGCGCCGCTGAAAAATTTGCCGACGACCTGGCCGGCTGCAACCTGACCACCAGCGTGAAGGGGGACTACGCGCCGCCTTTGGGCGACATGCTGCGCGCCATGCTCCAAATCCAAATCAACCTGCGCGCGGTGGTCGGCGATGTGCGCCAAGAAATCGCCGCCTTCAGCCGCTCGGCAGCCGAAATTGCCTCCGGCAGCATCGATCTGTCGGCCCGCACCGAATCGCAGGCCAGCAGCCTGGAAGAAACCGCCGCATCGATGGAAGAGCTGGCCAGCACGGTGAAGCAAACCGCCGAGACCGCCAACCGCGTGGCCACCCAAAGCAACCTGACCACCCGGGTGGCACAGGAAGGTGGCGAGGCGGTGCACAGCGTGATTGCCGCCATGGAGACCATCGACCAGTCGTCCAACAAGATGCGCGACATCATCGGTGTGATCGAAGGCATTGCCTTCCAGACCAACATCCTGGCGCTCAATGCCGCGGTAGAAGCCGCGCGCGCCGGCGAGCAGGGCCGTGGTTTTGCGGTGGTGGCGTCGGAAGTACGGGCGCTGGCGCAGCGCAGCGCCACCGCTGCCAAAGAAATCCGCGAGCTGATTGCCCAGTCGGGCGAACAAATCAGCGAAGGCTCGGCGCAGATGAAGAGCGCGGGCAAGACCATTGACGATGTGGTGAACCACGTCAAGGAAGTGGGCAATCTGATCCAGATGATTACCAGCGCCACCAAAGAGCAAGCCATCGGCATCGGACAGGTGAACGAAGCCGTGACCCAGCTGGACACCGTGACCCAGCAAAACGCCGCGCTGGTGGAAGAGTCCGCCGCCTCGGCCGACGGCCTCAACGACAGCGCCGCCTCGGTAGCGCGCGCGGTGCAAGTGTTCCAGCTCCCATAAATGTTCTAACTTCCGTAGAAAGCGCCACAGGCCACCTATTGCATCCCTCTTTTTCCAAGCTCAGAGCACTCAGTCACGAAGAGCTGTTCCTCCTCCTGCGCGCCAACCCGCAACCGCTCCTGGTAAAGAACGCGCGTGGGGAGCTGTTGTATGCCAACGAGGCATGGCAAAACACCGTAGGCCGCGCCGCTGCGGGCCCGGGCAAGATGCCGCTCGAGGCGCCGGACCATGGGAAGGCCCCCAGCGAGCAGGAGCAGGCAGCTTTTGACCGCGGCGAAGAGATACTGCGCGAGGAGGTGTTGTACTTACCGGGTTTTGATGCCCCGCGCCGCATAGCCACCTCGCTCAGGCCCGTATTCAACGAGCAAGGCCAGCCGGCCTTTATCGTGGGGAGCAGCCGGGACATCACCGAGCAGCACCAGCTAGGGCAGCAAAACGACGCTGAGCGCAAGCTGCTGGAGAGCCTGGCGGCCAATATGCCGCTGCAGGCCATCATGTCGGACTTCATCGTGCGCTACGAGGCCATCTTCGCCGGCACCATGGCTGCGGTGATGCTGCTCGACGCGCGGAGGCTGCATCTGCGCCACGGAGCCGCGCCCAGCCTGCCGCCGCACTACTGCGCCGCCATCGACGGCGTGGCCATTGGTGCCGGGGTGGGTTCCTGTGGGGCTGCCGCCTTCGAGGCGCGGGATGTGGTGGTGGCAGACATTGCTGAAGACCCCCTGTGGATTGATTACAAGGAACTGGCACTGGCCCACAGCCTGCGGGCCTGTTGGTCAATTCCCATCCGCTCAACCAAGGGCAAGGTCCTGGGGACCTTTGCGGTGTACCACTCCCAGCCCCATATTCCCTCTGAGGCCGAGCTGCAGGCCGCGCGCCGCAGCGCCTACCTGCTGAGTCTGGCCATCGAAAACGACTACGCCGACGCACAAATCGAGGCCGACCGGCTCGCCCTGGCCGAGGCCGCGGGCTACCGGCAGGCCATCCTGGACAGCATGGTGGACGGGCTGGTAACGGTGGACCGCGCCGGCCGCATCCACAGCCACAACAAGGCCGCCCTGCGCATGATGGGCCTGCCACCGAACGCCTACCCGCTCACCCTGGCAGAGTTGCTGGGCACCGCCCTGCCGCTGGACGACCAAGGCCAGCTGGAGCTGCTCAACCGGGTTGACGGCATTGAAGGCGCCCACACCGAGCTGGACGGCCACCACCTAAGCGGCGTGTTGCGGCCCATCAGCGTCTCGGCATCGCGCATTCCACATCTGCAGGAGGAAACCTTTGTGGTCACCCTGCGCGATGTCACCCAGCAGCGCCGGGACGAGGAAGAAATCCGCCGGCTGGCGTTTTACGACCCGCTTACCAGCCTGCCCAACCGCCGCTTGTTGATGGACCGCATGCGCCAAGCCATGATCAACAGCGCCCGCATCAGCCAGCACGGCGCGCTGATGTTTCTGGACCTCGACCACTTCAAGCTGCTCAACGACACCATGGGCCACGATGTGGGCGACGAGTTGCTGCTGCAGGTGGCGCAGCGCCTGCGCCACTGTGTGCGCGAGGTGGACACGGTGGCGCGGCTGGGCGGCGACGAGTTTGTGGTGCTGCTCGAGGGTCTGAGCACCGGCCGGGCCGATGCCGCCACGCAGGCCGAGATCGTGGCGCACAAAATTCTGGATGCGCTGGACCAGCCCTACAGCCTGCGGGGCAAGAGCCACGCCAGCACCCCGAGCATCGGCATCGTGTTGTTTCACAAGGACGACGAAACCATTGACGAGCTGCTCAAGAAAGCCGACGTGGCCATGTACCAGGCCAAGGCCTGCGGCCGCAACACCGCGCGTTTCTTTGACCCGGTGATGCAAGCCGCCGTAACGACGCACGCCGAGCTGGCCGAAGAAATCCGCCGCGGGCTCAAGCAGCTGGAGTTTGTGCTGTATTTCCAGCCGCAAATGGACAGCCAGGGCCAATGCACCGGTGCCGAGGCGCTGGTGCGTTGGCAGCACCCGACGCGGGGGCTGGTCTCGCCGGCCGAATTTATTCCGCTGGCCGAAGAAACCGGCACCATCATCCGGCTGGGCGACTGGGTGCTGGAGTCGGCCTGCCATCAGCTGGTGGCCTGGAGCGGCTCGCCGCACACCGCGCAATGGACGCTGGCCATCAACGTGAGCGCGGCGCAGCTTGCCAAGCCCGGCTTTGTGAGCAGCGTGCGCAAGGCGCTGCAGCGCACGGGCGCAGCCGCCAACAGGCTCAAGCTGGAAATCACCGAGAGCATGCTGGTGGACGATGTGGAGGACATCATCGTCAAAATGAATGCCCTCAAAGCGCTGGGCGTGAGCTTCTCGCTGGATGATTTCGGCACCGGCTACTCGTCGCTGTCCTACCTCAAGCGCCTGCCGCTCTCGCAACTCAAGATTGACCGCTCTTTTGTGCAAGACCTGCTCACCGACCCGAACGATGCGGTGATCGCCCGCACCATCGTGGCGCTGGGTCACAACCTAGGCCTGTCGGTGATTGCCGAAGGGGTAGAAACCGCCGAACAACGCGACCTGTTGGCGGGCATGGACTGCGATGCCTTTCAGGGCTACTTTTACAGCCGGCCGGTGCCTATTGATGCGTTTGTTTCCGCCGCGGCCCAAGAGCCCGGGCGCCTCGGCTAGGCTAAAATCGTTAAATTCATGGGCTTGAAGCAATTTTCGCGCGCAGGTACGTCCATCTTAGTGGTAACCGCCGGCCTGATCATGGCCGTGGCACTGAGCGGCGGCATGCTGGCGGCCAACCTCCGCTCCGATGCGATCGGCAACGGCAAAGAGCAGGCCGAGCGCTTTGTTACCGGCGCACAGACGGCGGTGAACCGCAGTTTTCTGGGCATCGATGTGCTGCTGTTTGGCCTGCACAAGCTGCTGGAACTCGAAAACGCACAGGCTAAAGACCTGAAGAACCCCGAAGTGCTGACGCTGATGGAGGGGGCCACCCGGCAGAACATGATGGTTCACCATGTCTGGCTGCTCTCTGCCGATGGTGAGGTGCTGACCGGCTCGGACCGCACCGCCCCCGGCATGCCGGGCAGCTTTGCCCAACAGACCCTCGCGCAAGCCGCGCCTGCGCTGAATGTCAGCCAGCCGGTGATGAGCCCGCATAGCGCCGAAGAGGTGCTGTTCTTTGCGCGTCCGCTGCCGCTCGGTGATGGGGCTGCGGTGCTCGCAGTGGCCGAGGTGCCGGTGAGTCTGATCACCGCCATCCTGGTGCAGGGTGCAGACATCAGCCAACTCGAGGTGACGCTGGAGCGCGGTAACGGCCAGCTGCTCGCCAGCGTGCCGCACAAGAATTCGATTGCCGGCGTGCGCCTGGTACCTGCCCTCGGCGGACGGGCGAGCCAGGTGGCCGATGAAATGCCCTCGCGCTTCGGGCAGCGCCCCGCTTTGGTGGCATCGCGCCCGATGCTCTACGACAACCTGCTGTTCACCGTCAGTATCCCGATGGAGACGGTGCTCGAAGAGTGGCGCTTTCAGCTGCTGCTGATCGGGGCCGTGGGGCTGACTTTTTGCCTCTTTCTGGCAGCGGTGGGTTTTGTCAGCGTGCGTTATTTGCAGAGCATGGCCGACGCCCAGCGCACCATCACCCACGCCATGGCCACCACCGACCGCGCCCTGGAAGCTATGGAAAACGGGTTTTTGCTGCTGGATGCCGAGTACAAAGTGGTGAGCTGGAACCGGCGCTACCTCGAGATCTACCCTTGGCTCGATACGCATGTGGCGGTCGGCGTGCCGTTTGTGAGCCTGATGGGTGTGGCAGCCCACCACCACCTGCCTGAGGCATCGGACGAAGAGCGCGCCCACTGGGTGGCTGACCGGATCGCGCTGCTGTCGGAGAGCGTTCACAGCCACGAGCGCCAGTTTCCCGACGGGCGCATCATCGAAACCACCGAGCGCAGCACGCCCGATGGCGGCGTGGTCATCGTGTACCAGGACGTGACCCGCCTGCGCCGCGCGAGCGCCGAAATCGAGCAACTCGCCTTCTACGACCCGCTCACCGGGCTGCCCAACCGGCGCCTGCTGACCGACCGGCTGCAGCAGGCGGTGGTGTCCACACTGCGCAACGGGCGACATGGCGCGCTCTTGTTCATGGACCTGGACCACTTCAAGACCCTGAACGACACGCTGGGCCACGATGTGGGCGACCTGCTCTTGCAACAGGTAGCGCAGCGGCTCAAGGGCTGCGTGCGCGAGGCCGACACGGTGGCGCGGCTGGGCGGCGACGAGTTTGTGGTGATGCTGATGGACCTGAGCGAAGACACCGCCGAGGCCGCCCGCCAGACCCGCACCGTGGGCGACAACCTGCTGCGCGCGGTGACGCTGCCCTACGAGCTCAACAGCAAGCATTACCGCAGCTCCTGCAGCCTGGGGGCGGCCATGTTCGGCGACGCCTCGCAGCAGGCCTCCGATTTGCTCAAGCAGGCTGACATTGCCATGTACCAGGTTAAGAGCTCGGGGCGCAATGCGCTGTGCTTTTTTGACCCCGGCATGCTCGCCGCCATCGAGGCCCGGGCCGCGCTGGAGACCGACCTGCGCCGCGGCCTGGCCGAGTACCAGTTTGCGCTGCACTACCAGATTCAGATGCGGGACGGCAGCACGCCCGTGGGCGCAGAGGCCCTGATCCGCTGGAACCACCCCGAGCGGGGAATGATTGCCCCGGGGAGCTTCATCAGCCTGGCCGAAGAAACCGGCCTCATCCAGCCGCTGGGCCAATGGGTGATTGAAGAGGCGTGCCGTCAGCTGGCGCAGTGGCAGCTTTCGCCGGCGACTGCGGGGCTGGAGCTGTCGGTCAACGTGAGCGCGCGGCAGTTCCGCGATGCGGACTTTGTCGATCAGGTGCGCAGCGCTATCGCCCAATGTCAGGCTCCGGCGCAGCGGCTCAAGCTCGAGCTGACCGAGAGCCTGGTGCTGGACAACGTGGACGACACCATTGCCAAAATGCACACCCTCAAGGACTTGGGCGTGAGCTTCTCGATGGACGACTTCGGCACCGGGCATTCGTCGCTGTCCTACCTCACGCGGCTGCCGCTGGACCAGCTCAAGATCGACCAGTCCTTTGTCCGCAATATCGGCCTGCAGGTGACCGATTCCATGATCATCCAGACCATCATCGGCATGGGCAACAACCTGGGGATCGAGGTGCTGGCAGAGGGGGTAGAAACCGAGGAGCAGCGCGCTTTTCTGGCGGAGCACGGCTGCAAGCTGTGCCAGGGCTACCTGTTTGGCCGGCCGATGCCGGTAGAGGCCTTTAACGCCACGCTGCGCGAAGAAGTGCCGGCCTAGGCGCCGCCCTGACGCCGTCATAGAAGTGTCGGGATTTATTGGCGCGCGGTGCGCGTGTTGCCGGGCAGGGCCTGCGGATGGCTGGTGCGAAACGGGTTGATGTCCAGCCCGCCGCGTCGGGTGTAGCGGGCATACACCGTGAGCTTGGTGGGCTTGCAGCGGGTCCAGATGTCCATGAAGATGCGCTCCACGCACTGCTCGTGAAACTCATTGTGGTTGCGGTA
>NZ_CAMCVG010000026.1 GCF_945881795.1 Rhodoferax sp. OV413 | reverse complement strand
CCTCCGGTAACCCCGGCCAGGCCAACTATGCAGCAGCCAAGGCCGGTGTTGCCGGCATGACCCGCGCGCTGGCCCGCGAGCTGGGCTCGCGCAACATCACGGTGAACTGCGTGGCCCCCGGATTTATTGAGACCGATATGACCGCCGGCCTGGCCGAAGAGCAGCAAAAGGCGCTGCTGGGCCAGATTCCCTTGGGTCATCTCGGCAAGCCATCTGACATTGCGCATGCCGTTTGTTACCTGGCGTCGCCCCAAGCCGGCTATGTGACGGGGCAGGAATTGCACGTCAACGGCGGCATGTACATGTGAGTCAAAACACCGCCGCAATGTCCGGGCGGCGGCCTGGCCGGAGACGCATCTTCGGCGCGGGTAAAATCTCGGATTCTTTTACAACCCTTAGAGGGAACCCATGAGCGATATCGAAGTCCGTGTCAAAAAAATCATTGCCGAACAGCTCGGCGTTGAAGAGTCCCAAGTCACCAACGAAAAAGCCTTTGTGGCCGATCTGGGTGCCGACTCGCTGGACACCGTGGAGCTGGTGATGGCGTTGGAAGACGAGTTCGGAATTGAGATTCCCGACGAAGACGCAGAAAAAATCACTACCGTGCAAAACGCGATCGACTACGCGAACACCCACCACAAGGCCTGACAGGTCTCATCGGCCACCCACTGCAGCCCGCCCGGGACTGCAGCGGCCCGGCAGGGCCTTCTTGGCCGGCTTGATTGAATGCACTCGTATCGCCCTGTGGGGCGGTATTTCTTTGACGAACTGCTGAGTCCAGATTGTTATGTCCCGTCGTCGCGTTGTTGTCACCGGTCTAGGATGTGTAAGCCCCGTTGGAAATACGGTGACAGAGGCCTGGGCCAATCTGCTGGCCGGCAAGTCCGGCATTGATGTGATTTCCAAGTTCGACCCCGCGGCCTTCTCCTGCCGAATTGCCGGCGAGGTGCGTAACTTCGACCTCGAGTCCTACATCAGCACCAAAGAAGCCCGCACCATGGACACCTTCATCCACTACGGAATTGCCGCAGCGGTGCAGGCGGTGGCGGATTCCGGACTGAAGACCGGCGAAGCGTTGGGCGATGAAGAATCCACCCGCATCGGCTGCGTCATCGGCTCGGGCATAGGCGGCTTGCCCCTGATTGAAAACACCCACACCGAATACACCGCGCGCGGTCCGCGCCGGATTTCGCCTTTCTTTGTGCCAGCCTCCATCATCAACATGACGGCCGGCCACGTATCGATGCGCTTTGGCTTCAAGGGGCCCAACATCGCCATCGTGACCGCCTGCACTACCGGCCTGCATTGCATCGGTGAAGCCGGTCGCATGATTGAGTACGGCGACGCCGACGTGATGATTGCCGGCGGCTCCGAGGCGACGGTCTCGCCGCTGGGCGTTGGCGGGTTTGCCGCCATGCGTGCATTGAGCACCCGCAACGACGACCCCGCGACCGCCTCCCGCCCCTGGGACCAGGACCGCGACGGATTCGTGCTGGGAGAAGGCGGGGGCGTGATGGTGCTCGAGGAATACGAGCACGCCAAGGCCCGCGGCGCGAAGATTTACGCCGAGCTGGCAGGTTTTGGCATGAGCGCTGACGCCGGCCACATGACCGCCCCCAGCATGGACGGCCCCCGCCGCGCCATGCTCAATGCATTGCGCAACGCGGGTGTCAACGCCGACCAGGTCGATTACCTGAACGCCCACGGCACATCCACCCCGCTGGGTGATGTCAATGAAACCAACGCCATCAAGGCTGCTTTAGGCGATCACGCCAAGCGGGTGGTGGTGAACTCCACCAAGTCCATGACCGGCCACTTGCTGGGTGGCGCCGGCGGGTTGGAGTCGGTGTTTACCGTGCTGGCCCTGCACCACCAAAAGAGCCCGCCCACCATCAATATCTTCAACCAGGACCCCGAATGCGACCTGGACTACTGCGCCAACACGGCACGTGACATGAAGATTGATGTGGCGGTGAAAAACAACTTCGGCTTCGGCGGCACCAACGGCACCTTGGTGTTCAAGCGGGCCTGAGTCCACGAGCTGAAAGCGCAGCTTTGCCATGCACGGGCCTCCGGCAAGCAGCGTGATGGTGAAGCGCTCAGCCCGCCTGGGCCGTTTTCTGGCAGGCCTCTCTGTATTTTTTCTCGCATCGCCCGTGTTGGCCTATGGGCAAGGGTTGCCGGGCGACCGCCTTGCCTTGGTTGGGCTGCTTTGGTTGCTTGCCAGCGGGTGGCTCTGGCTTTACTGGCGCAACATGCCCACCGGTCGACTGTTTTGGGACGGAGAGCAGTGGCACTGGTCAGGGGGGCGTCTGGAGCTGGCGCAGCCCCTGCAAACCGTGGCCATTCAATATGACTTTCAGCAGTCCCTGTGGGTCTTGGTGCGACCCCAGCGCGGCGCCCGTTTCGGTCTGTGGATTGATGCAGACGCCCGGCGGATGGAGCAATGGCGTGCGCTGCGGCGGGCTTTAGTCGCAGCTTCGGGCGGGCAAGTGGCTTCCGCTGATACGCTGTAGTCACGGGTTTGATTATTGAAGACCCGACGTCCGGCCCCATCTCGAGCACCGTGTCGATTTCATGTGAGGAACAACAGCAATGGCTTCTGCAATGATTAATTGGAATTTCCCGCTGCGGCGCATGTGGCTGGCCTCCGTGCTCGCCGTGTCCGCCGCTGCTTTCTTCCCCGCCGGCTTAGCGCAAGCGCAAACTCGTACTCTGCCCGATTTCACCGATCTGGTCGATCAGGTCGGCCCCTCGGTCGTGAATATCCGCACCCTAGAAAAAGTGGTCGCCCGCAGCCAGCAAGGCGGCCAGGGCGACGAGGAGATGCAGGAGTTCTTTAAGCGCTTCGGCATACCGATGCCCAACGTGCCGCGGCAAGCGCCTCGCCAAAACCGGCCCCAGCCGCAAGACGAAGATCAGCCCCGGGGTGTTGGTTCAGGCTTCATCCTCACCTCCGACGGCGTCATCATGACCAACGCCCATGTGGTGGACGGCGCCGACGAAGTCATCGTCACGCTGCCCGACAAACGCGAGTTCAAGGCCAAGATTCTGGGTGCTGACAAACGCTCTGACGTGGCGGTGGTCAAGATCGACGCCTCCGGGCTTCCCGCTGTCAAGGTGGGCGATGTCAATCGCTTGCGCGTGGGCGAGTGGGTGATGGCGATTGGCTCGCCCTTTGGCCTTGAGAACACCGTGACTGCCGGCATCGTGAGCGCCAAGCAGCGGGACACCGGCGACTTCCTGCCCTTTATTCAGACCGATGTAGCCATTAACCCCGGCAACTCGGGTGGGCCGCTTATCAATATGCGCGGCGAGGTGGTCGGCATCAACAGCCAGATTTATTCCCGTTCCGGCGGCTTCATGGGCATTTCGTTTGCGATCCCCATGGACGAAGCTGTGCGTGTGAGTGACCAGCTGCGTGCCAGCGGTCGCGTGACCCGCGGCCGTATCGGCGTGCAGATCGGGCAGGTCAGCAAAGATGTGGCTGAGTCCATCGGCCTGGGCAAGCCTATCGGCGCGCTGATTCTTGGCGTGGAGAAAGGCTCACCTGCTGAGAAGGCCGGCGTCGAGGCGGGAGACATCATTACCCGTTTTGACGGCAAGACCATCGAGAAATCCACCGATCTGCCGCGCATCGTGGGCGGCATCAAGCCCGGCACCAGGAGCAGCATGACCGTGTTCCGCCGGGGTGGCAGCAAAGAGTTGCAGGTGGTGATTGCGGAGATCGAAGCTGACAAGCCCGTTGCCAAAGTCAGCCCCAAAGAAGAGAAGCCCAGCGCATCCACATCCGCTCAGGCATTCGGTCTGGCAGTAAGCCCACTGACGGATGCGCAGAAAAAAGAAGCCGGCATTCGCGGCGGTGTGCGGGTCGAGGGTGCTGCGGATGCCGCGGCGCGCGCCGGATTGCGTGAGGGTGACATCATTTTGCAGGTGGCCAATGTGGAGGTGCTCAGCCTGAAAGATTTCGATGCGGTGCTTGCCAAGCACGACAAAACCAAGCCCTTGAACGTGCTGTTCCGCCGCGGTGACTGGACGCAATACACCGTTTTGCGGCCCGGCCGATAAGCCAACAACCCTAAAGCAGATTGGGCTTTGGGGTTGTTGATCGCCTCGCCGGACGCGGGAATTCACATTTATTTGGTTTAGGCGCTAGTCGGGGGCCGCCTTCATAAAAGAGATTTATTTACTATTGACGATGGATATGTGCGTTCTATAGGCGCTAAGCGATATAAAGAACTTGCGATAATCCATCATGTGAGACGCGGATAATTGCCCCACAGCCGCTCCACAGCTCGCCCACAAGTTGTTAAGGTTTTGTTAGAGAAAGTTGTGGATAAGTTGTGAATAAATTGCTTGTTGTGATGCTGCAACGGCGCCTGAGCCGGATGGTTGGGCTGTGATTTCTGGACTTTTTGCCTACAATGGGCTTCCAACTATCGCAGTTGCCAATTGATTGTTGGTTCAGGGCGCGTCTTTATCCGACGCGCCCTTTTTTCTTGTCGGTTCCTTTTAATTCAATTACTTGAAGCGCATCGTTGATGAATCACATCCGAAATTTCTCGATCATTGCCCACATCGACCACGGCAAATCCACACTGGCAGATCGCTTGATTCAGCGTTGCGGCGGGCTCGAGGCGCGCGACATGGAGGCGCAGGTTCTGGACTCGATGGACATCGAGAAAGAACGTGGGATAACCATCAAGGCGCAGACCGCCGCGCTGCAATACCAGGCCCTCGACGGGAAGGTCTACAACCTCAACCTGATCGACACGCCCGGGCATGTGGACTTCTCGTACGAGGTGTCCCGATCACTCTCCGCCTGCGAAGGCGCGCTGCTCGTCGTTGACGCGTCGCAGGGCGTGGAAGCGCAGACCGTTGCCAATTGCTACACCGCGCTCGATCTCGAGGTGGAGGTGCTGCCGGTCTTGAACAAGATCGACCTGCCCAACGCCGACCCCGACAACGCGCGCAGCGAGATTGAAGACGTCATCGGCATCGACGCCACCGAGGCTATCGTCTGCTCCGCCAAAACCGGCCTCGGCATTGACGACATTCTGGAAGCCATCGTCGCCAAGATTCCCCCTCCCCGCGGCAACCCCGCCGGTCCGCTGCGCGCGATGATCATCGACAGCTGGTACGACAGCTTTGTGGGGGTGGTGATGCTGGTGCGCGTGGTTGATGGGCGCCTGGCCAAAGGCGAGCGCATCAAGATGATGGCCTCCGGCGCCATGTACAACGCCGACAACCTCGGCGTTTTCACCCCCGCCAACCAGCCCCGCAACTCGCTCGAGGCCGGTGAGGTGGGCTACATCATTGCCGGCATCAAGGAGTTGCAAGCCGCCAAGGTGGGCGACACCGTCACCTTGATCAAGGGCGGCACCGGCGGCGCAGCGCTTACCGCCACCGAGCCACTGCCGGGCTTTAAGGAAATCCAGCCGCAGGTGTTTGCAGGGCTCTACCCGACCGAGGCCAGCGAATACGACTCCCTGCGCGACGCGCTCGAAAAACTCAAGCTCAACGACGCATCCTTGCATTACGAACCCGAAGTCTCGCAGGCGCTGGGTTTCGGTTTCCGTTGCGGCTTTCTCGGCCTCCTGCACATGGAAATCGTGCAGGAACGGCTCGAGCGCGAGTTTGATCAGGACCTCATCACCACCGCGCCCAGCGTGGTCTACGAGGTGATGAAGAACGACGGCGAAGTCGTCATGGTCGAGAACCCTTCCAAGATGCCCGAGGTCGGTAAAACGGCTGAGATCCGCGAGCCCATCGTCACCGTGCATCTCTACATGCCGCAGGAATACGTGGGCGTGGTGATGACGCTGGCCAACCAGAAGCGCGGCCTGCAGATGAACATGGCCTACAAGGGCCGCCAGGTGGTGCTCACCTATGAGATGCCGCTGGGCGAAATCGTGTTGGACTTCTTCGACAAGCTCAAGAGTGTGAGCCGCGGCTACGCGTCCATGGACTATGAGTTCAAGGAGTTCCGCGCGTCGGATGTGGTGAAAGTCGATATCCTGCTCAACGCCGAGAAGGTCGACGCACTGTCCATCATCGTGCACCGCAGCCAGTCGGCCTACCGCGGCCGGGCGGTGGTGGCCAAGATGCGCGAGATCATTTCGCGCCAGATGTACGACGTCGCCATCCAGGCCGCCATCGGGGCTAACATCATTGCGCGTGAGACAATCAAAGCGCTGCGCAAGAACGTGCTGGCCAAGTGCTACGGGGGCGATATCTCCCGCAAGCGCAAGCTGCTGGAAAAGCAGAAAGCCGGTAAAAAGCGCATGAAACAGATCGGCTCGGTCGAGGTGCCCCAGGAGGCCTTCCTCGCCATCCTTCAAGTGGAAGATTAATGCAAGCACTCACAGCGGCCGTACTCGCGGCCTTCGTTGCCTACGGCGCGTCTTGGTATTTTGGTGTGGTCGATGGCAACTTTGCGCTGTTGCTCTTGTTGGCGAGTGTGGTGACCGGTGTGTATTGGGTGGCCGAGCGTCTGTACTTCCTGCCTCAGCGTCAGCGCGCGGTGGCGGCGCTCGAGGCGCAAGACGCGCAGCGGCGCGAGGGCCTTGCCAAAATGGGCATTGCACAGGTGGATGGCGACATCACCGAGGCCAAGGTCAAGCTGCTCATGCAGCCCTGGTGGCTGGATTGGACGGCCGGCCTGTTCCCGGTGATCATCACCGTCTTCATCCTGCGCTCCTTCCTGTTCGAGCCCTTCAAAATTCCCTCCGGCTCGATGGTGCCAACGCTCTTGGTGGGCGACCTGATTCTGGTCAATAAGTTCACCTACGGCGTGCGCCTGCCGGTTGTCAACATCAAACTCACCGAGGGCAACAAGCCCCAGCGTGGCGATGTGATGGTGTTCCGCTACCCGCCGCGGCCCAGTCTGGACTACATCAAGCGCGTGGTGGGCCTGCCCGGAGACACGGTGGCCTACCTGAACAAGCGCCTCACTATCAATGGCAAGCCGGTGGATACGCAAGCGTTGCCCGACTTCTTCGACGAGGATGCCAGCCAGTATTTCAAGCAGTTTGAAGAATCCCTGGGCGAACAACCGCACCGCCTGCTCAACGACGCGCGGCGCCCGGCTTTTGTGGCCGGTGTCGACAAGTTTGACGGCATGGAGAACTGCAGTTACACCATCGAGGGCGTCACCTGCAAGGTGCCTGAGGGGCACTACTTCACCATGGGCGACAATCGCGACAACTCGCTCGATTCGCGCTACTGGGGCTTTGTGCCGGACAAAAACATTGTCGGCAAGGCCTTCTTCGTCTGGATGAACTTCTCCAACCTGAAGCGCATCGGTGCATTCCACTAAGCCGGCGCGTCTGTTAACAGCTCGGGAGCCTTTCATGCACAGTCTCAAAAATCAACGTGGCATTTCGTTCATCGGTCTGGTGCTGGTCGGGGCCCTGGTGGCCATGGCCGGTGCGGTGGCGGCGCAGGCTGTTCCCACCGTGATCGAGTACTGGGCGGTGCAAAAAGCGGCCCAGCGCGCGTCCACCGGCCAGACGGTGGTCGAAGTGCGTGACCTGTTTGACCGGCAGGCCGAGGTCGACAGCATCAAGTCGATTGCCGGCAAAGACATCGGTATTACCAAAGAAGCCGACAAGGTGGTGGTCACCTTTGCCTACCAGCGTGAAATCCACCTCGCGGGCCCCGCCTACCTGACGCTGAAATACGCAGGACGATCCAAATAAGTGGCAGATGGTTTGATCGCACTGCAGCAGCGGCTGCAGCATCAGTTCTCTAACACCGCCTTGCTCCGGCAGGCCGTGACCCACCGCAGCTTTTCCGCCGACCACTACGAGCGCCTCGAGTTTCTCGGCGACTCGGTGCTGGGGCTGGCTATTTCCGATTTGTTGTACGCCCGTCTGGGCAGCCTGCCCGAGGGAGATCTATCTCGCGTGCGGGCCAACCTGGTGCGCCAGGAAACCCTGCACCAGATTGCGCTCACCATGGGGCTGCCCGACGTGTTGCGCCTGGGGGAGGGCGAAATGCGCTCGGGCGGACAAAAGCGCGCCTCTATCCTGGCCGACGCCCTGGAGGCCATCATTGGCGCGGTCTATCTGGACGCGGGTTTCGGCCCGGCGCAGGCGCTGGTGCACCGGCTGTTTGAGGCGGTCGAAATCAACCCGCAGATGGACGCCATCGGCAAAGACGCCAAGACCGAGCTCCAGGAGTGGTTGCAGGGCCGCAAATTGAAGCTGCCCATCTATACCGTGGTCGGCACCCTGGGCGCCGCGCACAAGCAAAGTTTCGATGTCGAATGCGAAGTCCCCGAGCTGCGCCTCTCCGAGCGCGGCATCGGCGGCTCGCGCCGGGCCGGCGAACAGGCGGCGGCGGCGGCCATGCTGCAAACCATCAAAACAAGGGTCCCGACATGAATGCTCCTAAAAAAATAGCTGCCGGCGCAGACGCCACGGGCGCCAAGGGGCAAAAAGATGCTCAAACTGCCGAAGTTGTCGAGGTCCAAGATGACCTCGATGCCATGCTGCAGGGCCTGCTCAAGAGCACGCCCAAGCTCGCCAGCCCCGGCGATGCCGGCGGCGGCCAGCGCTGCGGCCTGGTTGCCATCGTGGGCAAGCCTAATGTGGGCAAATCCACCCTGCTCAACGCGCTGGTGGGGCAAAAAATCAGCATCACCTCGCGCAAGGCGCAAACCACGCGCCACCGCATCACCGGCATGCGCACCGAGGGGCAAACCCAGTTCGTGTTTGTGGACACCCCGGGCTTTCAGACCCTGCACGGCAACGCGCTCAATAAGTCGCTCAACAAGGCGGTGGTGGGCGCTGTGGCTGATGTGGATTTGATCCTCTTCGTGGTCGAGGCCGGCAGCTTTACCCCGGCCGATGCGCGCGTTCTGAGTCTCATGGGCAAAGACATTCCCGCCATCCTGATTGCCAACAAGCTCGACAACGTGCACCGCCGTGGCGACATCGCCCCCTGGCTGCAAGACATGCAGACCAAGCACAGCTTTGCCGAGTTCGTGCCCATGTCGGCCAAGAACCCCAAAGACATCGCGCGCCTGCTGGGCATCTGCGAGCAGTTCCTGCCCGAGCAGGCCTGGTGGTATTCCGAAGACGAACTCACAGACCGCAGCGAGAAGTTTCTGGCCAGCGAGCTGGTGCGCGAAAAACTCTTCCGCCTTACCGGCGACGAGCTGCCCTACACCTCGACCGTGGTGATCGACAAGTTTGAAGAAGAGCCGCCGCAAAAAAAGGGCCAGAAGCGCCTCTTGCGCATTGCCGCCACCATCGTGGTCGAGCGCGACAGCCACAAGGCCATGGTGATTGGCGACAAGGGCGAACGCATCAAGCGCATCGGCATGGAAACCCGCGTCGAACTCGAAAAACTGGCCGACGCCAAGGTGTTTCTTGAGCTGTGGGTGAAGGTGCGCTCCGGCTGGGCCGACGACGAAGCACGCGTGCGCTCCTTCGGCTATGAATAAGCGCCTTGCGCGCACGCCATGGCCACCCAACGGATCGCCGATGAACCCGCCTTTGTGCTGCACCGCTACGACTGGAGCGAGAGCAGCCTGATTCTGGAGGTCTTTACCCGCCATTACGGGCGGGTGGCGCTGGTGGCCAAGGGCGCCAAAAAGCCAAGCTCCAGCCTGCGGCCGATTCTGCTGCCCCTGCAACCTCTGCAGCTGGCCTTTGGCGGAGACGCCGAAATCCGCATCCTGCGCAGCGCCGAATGGACGGGCGGCTACGTCATGCCCACCGGCGATGCGCTGCTCTCGGGCTACTACCTCAACGAGCTTCTGCTCACCCTGCTGGCGCGCGACGACCCGCACTCCGCGCTGTTTGATGTGTATGCCCAGGTGGTGCGGGTGATCGCCAGCGAGCACGGCGAGGTGCTGCAGGCCGCACTGCGCACCTACGAGCTGCTGCTGTTGCGCGAGGTGGGGCTGCTGCCGCAGCTGGATGTGCAAACCATGACGCTGGAGCCGCTGGAGCCCGATCGGGCCTATGTGCTGGTGCCCGAAGGCGGCCTGCGCCTGGCCGGGCCGGACGACCGCGCGGGTCTGACCGGCGGGCAGTGGCAGGAGCTGCAAGCCGCCATTGCCGACACCGCGCCGTTTACCACCACCCTGCGCGCCTGCGCAGCTGCCATGAGCGCCCTCAAACCGCAGCTGCGGGCGCTGCTGCACTACCATTGTGGTGTCAAGACCCTTCGCTCGCGGCAGATGATGATTGATATCCAAAACCTCTGACTATGCGCCCCCATCTCTCTGTCAACCTCAACAAAGTGGCGCTGGTGCGCAACACCCGCCACCTGGGTATTCCCAGCGTCACCCGCGCTGCCACGCTCTGCCTGCAAGCCGGGGCCAACGGCATCACGGTTCATCCCCGGCCGGACGCGCGCCACATCCGCGGGCACGACGTGCTGGAGCTGGCCCAATTGATGACCGCCTGGCCCGACCGCGAGTTCAACATCGAAGGCAACCCGTTTCACAACCTGATTGACGTGGTGCGCGACCTGCGCCAGCGCGGCTTGCCGGTGCATCAGGTAACCTTTGTGCCCGACAGCGAGGGCCAGTTCACCAGCGACCACGGCTGGAGCTTCCCCCACGACGCGGCGCGCCTGCAGCCCTTGGTGGACGAATGCCACCGGCTTGGCCTGCGGGTGAGCCTCTTCATGGATGCCGAGCCCGACGCAATGGCTGCTGCCAAGGCGGTGGGCGCAGACCGCGTCGAGCTCTACACCGAGCCCTATGCGGCCGCTTGCTCTGCCGCCGGGCGAGCCGCAGAGTCTGCCGCCCAGCTGGCACGCTTTGCCGCCGCCGCGCAGGCCGCGCTGGACGCGGGACTGGGCGTTAACGCCGGGCACGATCTCAACCTGCACAACCTAGTACGCTTTGCCCACCAAGTGCCCGGCCTGCAAGAAGTGTCCATCGGCCACGCGCTGATTGCCGACGCGCTGGAGCGGGGCTATGCCGACACCGTGAAGGCTTACCTGGCCTGCCTGGGCGGGTAGGGCAGGCTGTGATTTACGGCATCGGCACCGATATTTGCGATGTGCGCCGCATCCGCGCCAGCCTGGAGCGCCACGGCGAGCGCTTCGCTGCCAAAGTGTTGTCGGACGGCGAGATGCAGGTCTGGCGCGCGCGCAGCGCCCGCTGGCCCGAACGCGGCCTGCGCTACCTGGCGACCCGCTTCAGCGCCAAAGAATCATTCAGCAAAGCCATTGGTCTGGGCATGCGCATGCCCATGACCTGGAAGCTGTGCGAAATCGCCAACGAGCCCGGCGGTAAACCCGCCATCGTGCTGCACGGCGAGCTCCGGGCGTGGTGCGAGGCGCGCGGGCTGCAGGCCCACATCACCGTCACCGACGAGACCGACTACGCCGCCAGCTTCTGCGTCATCGAGGCGCCTTGAAAAACAAGCCAAATAGGCCTCCAGCGCCCATAAAATATGCGCAAGCAGCTCCTGAAAACATAGCAAACTTCATCTGCAACGATCACCATGACCTTCCACGCCCCCCTGATCATCGACATCGCCGGCACCCGACTCAGCGCCCAGGACCGCAAGCGCCTCAAGCACCCGCTGGTGGGCGGCATGATTTTGTTTTCCCGCAACTGGCAGAGCCGCGAACAGCTCACCGCCCTGTGCCGCGACATTAAAAAGCTGCGCGCCGACCTGCTGATTTGTGTGGACCACGAAGGCGGCCGGGTGCAGCGCTTCAAGACCGATGGGTTCACCCACCTGCCGCCCATGCGCGCATTGGGCGAGATGTGGATGCGCGAGGCCGCGCCCACCGCGTCTGCCAAAAAAGCCGGCGCGCTGGACGCGACCAACGCCGCCACCGCCACCGGATTTGTCTTGGGCGCCGAGCTGCGCGCCTGCGGCGTAGACCTCAGCTTCACCCCGGTGCTTGACCTCGACTACGGCGAGAGCTCCGTCATCGGCGACCGCGCCTTTGCGCGCGACCCGCGGGTGGTGAGCATGCTGGCCAAGAGCCTGATGCACGGCCTGCTCAAGAGCGGCATGGCCAACTGCGGCAAACACTTCCCCGGCCATGGCTTTGTGAAGGCCGACTCGCACATCGACATTCCCGTCGACAAGCGCAGCCTCAAGGCCATCCTCGCCGACGACGCCGCACCCTACCGCTGGCTCAGCGGCGTGACCAGCAGCGTCATGCCCGCCCATGTCATCTACCCCAAGGTCGACAGCCGTCCGGCCGGCTTCTCCAGCATCTGGCTCAACGACATCCTGCGCGGCCAGCTCGGCTTTACCGGAGCCATCTTCAGCGACGACCTGTCCATGGCCGGCGCCCGACTGATTGATGGCAAGGCCGTGAGCTACACCGAGGCAGCCGTCGCAGCGCTCAATGCCGGCTGCGATATGGTGTTGCTGTGCAACCAAAGCGTGCCCGCCGCAGATGGCCGCGGTGAAGGAGGCGGTAAAGGAGGCGGTGAGGCGTTAGACGCGTTGATTGACGGCCTGACCGAGGCCCAGCTCAAGGGCCAATGGCAGGCCCTGGAGGCCAGCGAAGCCCGCCGCCGCGCTTTGCTGCCCGCCAGCGCCGCCTTGCCTTGGGACGAACTGATGGTGCACCCCGACTACATGAAGGCGCTGGACTGGATTGCTTAGGATTGCTTCGATTGGTTCCACCAAGCGTTGGCGGGGTATTCCCGTCTGTCGGTGCGGGCAGGCGAGGAAGGCAAGGCCCGACAGTGGCCCTGCCCAACCCGGCATCTGACCCGGTTCAGGGTGAGCGGTGCAGGCGCGGTGCGCTGAGGGCGACGATCTGGTCGCTCGTGGCTTCGTCCACCAGCCGGTGCTTGGCCAGTGAGCCGTCCGCTGTCATCAGGGCGCGCAGCTGCTGCAGGTCTCGGACGGTGGGCGCTACCTTGATTTGGGCCAGCGCGGCTTGGCTGTTGTTGCCTTTGATGAGTGCGGCCACCTTGGTGGCCCAGACGCTGGGACGGGACATAGTGCTGACGATAGGCTTTATTTAGTTTGCGGTCTATTTTGGCACATGGCGCTTATCTGCCCTGCGCTGGCAGCTATAAAAATGATAGTATTTTGAGCATGCCCCACCCCCCGTATTTGCCGCTGCCCCCCTGGTGAAAAAATCGCTCTCTGACCTGGGCGGGCTGGTCTATTCGACTGAGCTGGGCCGCACCTGCCCCGACTGCCGCAAGGCGCTGGCGGAGTGCGTCTGTCACATCCCGAAGCGCGCGGTGGGCAACGGCATCGTGCGCGTGTCGCGTGAGACCAAGGGCCGCGCCGGCAAGGGCGTGACGCTGGTGCGCGGCGTGCCGCTCGACGAAGAGGCGCTGCAGGCCCTGGCCAAGCAGCTCAAGGCGGCTTGCGGCTCCGGCGGCACGGTGAAAGACGGTGTGATCGAGGTGCAGGGCGACCATGTGGACAAGCTCTTGCCGGTCTTGCAGGCGCGGGGGTTTGTCGTCAAACGCGCCGGCGGCTAGTCAGCCGTCTTACCGAGCCTGCAAAGTCAGCCCCTCAGGCGGCAGGCCCGTCGGGCTGCATGTCCCGCCACGCGCCTAGCGCGAGATCGCCCAGGGTGTAGGGCCCGATGGAGGCGCGAATCAGCCGCAGCGTGGGGTGGCCCACGGCGGCGGTCATGCGCCGCACTTGGCGGTTGCGGCCTTCGCGGATGCTGAGTTGCAGCCAGCTGGTGGGGATGGACGCCCGAAAGCGCACCGGCGGTGTGCGCTCCCACAGATGTGCGGGCTGCGCCATGCGCTGCGCCCGCGCGGGCAGAGTGGGGCCGTCGTTGAGCTGCACACCGGCGCGCAGTGCGGCCAGGGCCGCATCATCCGGCTCGCCTTCCACCTGCACCCAGTAAGTCTTCTCCATCTTGTGGCGGGGGTCGCTGATGCGGGCCTGCAGTGGGCCGTGGTTGGTGAGCAGCAGCAGGCCTTCGCTGTCGGCGTCCAGCCGGCCCGCCACATAGACGTCGGGCACATCAATAAAGTCTCTCAGCCCGCGCCAGCGTCCCTCGGGGGTGAACTGGCTAAGCACGCCGTAGGGCTTGTGAAAGCTCAGCAGCCGGATCGCGCTCACCGGGCTACTCCGCACTGCATGCGCACTGCATCCGCATTATTCCGCCGCCGCCCACAGGCGCTCGCCGGTGGCTTCCAGGTGGGTAAGGTAGATGCGGACCTCGAACTCCAGCTGGTGGTAGGCGGGTTCCATGTGGGTGCAGAGTTGGTAGAAGGGCTTGTCGTGTGCGCGCTCGCGCAGGTGAGCCAGCTCGTGCACCACGATCATCCGCAAAAAGGCATCGGGCGTGTCTTTGAACAGGCTGGCCACGCGGATTTCGCGCTTGGCCTTGAGCTTGCTGCCCTGCACCCGGGACACTGTGGTGTGGGTGCCCAGCGCGTTGTTCACCACATGCAGCTTGCTGTCAAAAGCGACCTTGGAGAGCGGCTCGGTGCTGCGCAGGTAGTCGGCCTTGATGTCCTGCACATAGTCGTACAGCGCCTTGTCGGTGCGCACGCCGTGGGCCACCGGGTGGCGTCGCAGCAGCCATTCGCCCGCCCGCGAGGCGTCCAGCAGCTGCCGCACCTGCGCCAGCGTGTCTTCAGGATAGCCCTGCAGGTAGCGCAGCGCAGGAAAAGTCACACTTCGCGGCGCAGCGCGGGGAACAGAATCACATCGCGGATGCTGGCGCTGTCGGTCAGCAGCATCATCAGCCGGTCGATGCCGATGCCGCAGCCGCCGGTGGGGGGCATGCCGTATTCGAGCGCGCGCACGAAGTCGTGGTCGAAGTGCATGGCCTCGTCGTCGCCGCTGTCTTTGGCAGCAACCTGGGCGTGGAAGCGGGCGGCCTGGTCTTCGGCGTCGTTGAGCTCGCTGAAGCCGTTGCCGAATTCGCGGCCTGTGATGTAGAGCTCAAAGCGCTCGGTCACCTCAGGGCGATCGTCGTTGGCGCGGGCCAGCGGCGAGATTTCGGTCGGATGCTCCATGATGAAGGTGGGGTTCCAGAGCTTGTCTTCCACGGTTTCTTCAAAGTACAGCACCTGCAGGCTGGCCAGGCTGCGGCCGGCGAGCTTGTTTTTGGCCTCGGTCAGACCCAGCTTCTTGAGGGCGTTGGTGAGCCACTCGGCTTTGTCCAAGTTGTCGCCGGCTTCGGTGTATTTGCGGATGGCTTCGACGATGGTGAGCCGCTCAAAGGGCTGGCTCAGGTCGACTGCCTTGCCGGCGTAGCTGAGCTGCAGGCCGCCGGTGGCTTTTTGGGCGGCATCGCGGATCAGGGCCTCGGTGTAGTTCATCAGGTCCTGGTAGTTCCAGTAGGCGGCGTAGAACTCCATCATGGTGAACTCGGGGTTGTGGCGCACCGAGATGCCTTCGTTGCGGTAGCTTCGGTTGATCTCGAACACGCGCTCAAAGCCGCCCACGATCAGGCGCTTCAAATACAGCTCGGGCGCAATGCGCAAAAACATTTCCTGGTCCAGCGCGTTGTGGTGGGTCTTGAAGGGCTTGGCATTCGCGCCGCCTGGAATCGGGTGCAGCATGGGTGTTTCCACCTCCAGAAACTGGTGCTCCACCATGAACTCGCGCAGCGCGCTCACCGCCTTGCTGCGGGCCACAAAGCGCTTGCGGGCCTCGACATCGGTCATCAGGTCCACATAGCGCTGGCGGTACTTGGTTTCCTGGTCTGCCATGCCGTGGAACTTGTCAGGCATAGGGCGCAGGCTCTTGGTGAGCAGGCGGATGCTGGTGGCGTGGATGGACAGTTCGCCGGTCTTGGTCTTGAAGAGCGTGCCCTCGGCAGCCACGATGTCGCCCAGATCCCAGTGCTTGAAGGCGGCGTACAGGTCCGCCCCCACGTCTTCGCCGCGCACGTAGAGCTGAATACGCCCGCCGCTGGGCCCGAAGGATGCGTCTTGCACAGTGCAGAAGCTGGCCTTGCCCATGATGCGCTTGAGCATCATCCGGCCGGCAACCCGGGCGGTGGCGCCCAGCGCCGCCAGTTCTTCGGCCTCTTTGTCGTTGTATTCGGCAAACAGGCCTTCGGCCTTGTGGCTGGGCTGGAAGTCATTGGGGAAGGCCACGCCCAGTCCCGCTGCCTGCTGCTCGCGCAGTGCCTTGAGTTTTTCGCGGCGCTCATGGATCAGCTGGTTCTCGTCTTGCGGTGCGGGAGCGGCGTGGTTTTGGTCAGACATGGGGTGGGACAAAGTGGGGTGGGAAGGACAGTGTGGGGCAGCCATTCTAAGAGCGGAGGCTGCCGCTATGATGCGCTGCCCACTCCCGCGGAATGCCCATGCTCTACAAAATCGTCGTCTTGTTGTTGGAAGTTGCCTCCGGTTTGCTTACCAGCGCCTGTCTGCTGCGCTTGTATATGCAGTACCAGCGCATTCCGCTCACCGCGCGATCGGGCAACCCGCTGGGTCGCTTTATTTTTGCCTTGACCGACTGGATCGTGCTGCCACTGCGCCGCGTAGTGCCCGCCATGGGCCGCTGGGACATGGCCAGCCTGTTGGCTGCATTGTTGATTCAGCTGGCGCACTTCGGGCTGCTGTGGTCGCTCAATGACTTCGGGGGCACGCCGGTCTCGGTTGTGGTTCTGGCGGTGCTGGGGCTGGTGCGGGTGAGCCTGTCGGGCCTGACGGCGATGGTGCTGGTTTACGCGGTGCTGAGTTGGGTGCAGGCGCAGTCGTATCTCTCGGATTTGATGGGGCGACTGGTCGCTCCCGCGCTGGCACCCATCCGCAAAATTGTGCCGCTGGTGGGCGGGGTCGATCTCTCGCCCCTGGCACTGCTGGTGCTGCTGCAGATTCTCACTATCGTGCTCGGTGAGATTCAGTTCGCGGCCTTGTCGGCGCTGGCGGTCTAAGGGCCCCTTAGATCACGACTTAAATGACTGCATCCGCCGGCTGGCGCAGCAGCATGGCAAGCGTGTTGGCCACCGTCTGGCGCAGTTCGCGGCGGTCGGAGATGAAATCGATAGCGCCCTTGGTCTGTAAAAACTCCGAGCGCTGAAAGCCCTCAGGCAGCGTCACACGTACGGTGGACTCAATCACCCGCGGCCCGGCAAAGCCGATCAGTGCCTTGGGCTCAGCAATCACGATGTCGCCCAAAAACGCAAAGCCTGCGCTCACGCCGCCCATGGTCGGGTCGGTGAGCACGCTGATGTAGGGCAGGTCTTTCTTGGCCAGGCGGGTGAGTGCGGCATTGGTCTTGGCCATCTGCATCAGGCTCAACAGGCCCTCCTGCATGCGGGCGCCGCCGGTGGCGGTAAAGCACACAAAAGGCACCTTTTGTTCGATCGCGGTTTCAACCCCGCGTACAAAGCGCTCGCCCACCACCGAGCCCATGGAGCCGCCCATGAAGTCGAACTCAAAACACGCCGCCACCAGGCTGATGCCGTGCACCGCGCCGCCCATGACGATCAGCGCATCGGTCTCGCCGGTGTTTTCGAGGGCTTCCTTGAGGCGCTCGGGGTACTTGCGGCTGTCCTTGAACTTGAGCGCGTCCACCGGCAGAACTTCCTGGCCGATTTCAAAGCGTCCTTCGTTGTCCAAAAAGGCGTTCAGGCGGGCGCGGGCTCTGATGCGGTGGTGGTGGCTGCAGCTGGGGCAGACGTTCTGGTTCTGCTCCAGATCGGTCTTGTACAACACGGTTTCGCAGCTGGGGCACTTGATCCACAGGCCTTCTGGCACGCTGCGGCGGTCCTGCGGGTCGGTGTGTTGAATCTTGGGGGGTAACAGTTTTTCCAACCAGCTCATGGCTATTCTCCGGTGCGGTACCTGCGGGGGCGTCTTACAGGGCGCGATTATGGGTCATCACGCCTGGTCCATGGCGGTGCGGATGTCATGCAAAAAGGCCTGCGCCACCGCCCCGACCTGATTGCGCGGCGCGTTCTCAATCAGCTGGATGATGCGGCTGCCGATGACCACGGCGTCTGACACTTTGGCGATAGTGCGGGCGGTAGCTGCATCGCGGATGCCAAAGCCCACGCCCACCGGCGTGCTGATGTGCTGGCGGATGCGGGGCAGCATGGCCTCGACGGCGCCGGTGTCCAGAGCGCCGGAACCGGTCACGCCTTTGAGCGACACGTAATACACATAGCCGCTGGCCACGCGGGCGACTTGCCGCATGCGCTCATCGGTGCTGGTGGGGGCGAGCAGGAAGATCAGGTCCATGCCGTGGGCGCGCAAATCGGCGGCAAAGGCCTCGCATTCCTCTGGCGGGTAGTCCACGATGAGTACGCCGTCCACACCAGCCTCTGCCGCGTCGTGCACAAAGGCGCTGGCCACGCCGGCGTGGGTGTGCTTCTGGTCGTAGCGCTCGACCGGGTTGGCGTAGCCCATGAGAACCACCGGCGTGTGGGTGTTGGTGGTGCGGAATTCGCGCACCATGGCAATCACCTGCGCCAGGCCGATGCCAAAGGCCAGGGCCTTGTCGCCCGCCTTCTGGATGACAGGGCCATCCGCGCTGGGGTCAGAAAAAGGAACGCCCAGCTCAATCACGTCGGCCCCGCCGGCCACCATCGCGTGCATCAGCTCCGGTGTCACGTCGGCAAACGGGAAGCCGGCAGTGACAAAGGGAATCAGCGCCTTGCGTCCCTGGGCCTTGAGTGCGTCAAAGGTGCTGGCGATGCGCGTCATGCGGCGGCTCCTTTCACCAGATTCACAGGCTGATCGCCGCCTTTGACGGCCTGGCCGCGGCAGCTGGGGCGGCAATAGAAGTCGGCATGGCTCAGGTCGGCCACGGTGCCGATGTCTTTATCGCCACGCCCGGAGAGGTTGACCAGAATGGACTGGTCGGTGCGCATGGTCTTGGCCAGCTTCATGGCGTAGGCAATGGCATGGCTGGACTCGAGCGCCGGGATGATGCCCTCGGTACGGCAGAGGTAGTGAAAGGCGTCCAGCGCCTCGGTGTCGGTGATGCCGACATATTCGGCGCGGCCGATGTCGGACAAAAACGCATGCTCCGGCCCCACGCCGGGGTAGTCCAGTCCCGCGCTCACGCTGTGGGTTTCGGTGACCTGGCCGTTGTCGTCCTGCAGCACATAGGTGCGGTTGCCGTGCAGCACGCCGGGGCTGCCCTTCTGGATGGAGGCGGAGTGCTTGCCGCTCTCCAGCCCTTCGCCGGCCGCCTCTACGCCGATCAGGCGGGTTTTTTCGTGGGCGATGTAGGGGTGGAAGATGCCCATGGCGTTCGAGCCGCCACCCACACAGGCCATCACTGCGTCGGGCTGCTCGGTGGTGCAGCCGGCGGCGGCCAGCATCTGGGGCATTTGCACCAGACACTCATTACCGATCACGCTTTGGAAGTCGCGCACCATCATGGGGTAGGGGTGCGGGCCAGCCACGGTGCCGATGATGTAGAAGGTGTTGTCCACGTTGGCAACCCAGTCGCGCATGGCTTCGTTGAGCGCGTCTTTCAGGGTTTTGCTGCCACTCTCCACCGGCACCACGGTGGCACCCAGCAGCTTCATGCGGTAGACGTTGGGGCTTTGGCGCTTCACGTCTTCGCTGCCCATATAAACCACACATTCCAGCCCGTACCGTGCGCAGATGGTGGCAGTTGCCACGCCGTGCTGGCCGGCACCGGTTTCGGCAATCACGCGGGGTTTGCCCATGCGCTTGGCGAGCATGGCCTGACCGATGGTGTTGTTGACCTTATGGGCGCCGGTGTGGTTAAGGTCTTCGCGCTTGAGGAAGATTTGCGCGCCCATTCCCTTGCCGTCTGCCATCTCGCGGCTCATGCGGGCCGCGTGGTAGACCGGCGAGGGCCGGCCGACAAAGTGCGCCAACTCCGATTGGAATTCGGCCAGGAACGCGGGGTCGTGCTGGTACCGGGCGTAGGCGGCTTTGAGTTCGTTGATGGCGTGCGTCAGCGTCTCGGAGACAAAGCTGCCGCCGTATTGGCCGAAGTGGCCGCGGGCATCGGGTTGTTGGTAGTCAAACATGGTCTAGATTCCTGCAAGTTGCCGGTCGGCCGCGCGCACGGCGGCAATGAACTGGCGGATTTTTTCGGGGTCTTTGATGCCCTTTTGGGGCCTGCCTTGAGCGTCCACGGCTTCAACGCCGGAGCTCACGTCCACAGCCAGCGACTTACAGCGCGGCCGCAGCGAGGCGATGCCATCGCCCACGTTTGCACTGGTGAGTCCACCACTCAAGACGAGGTGAGCGTTGACGTTTGGAGGAAGAAGTGACCAATTGAATGTTTGGCCCCCGCCACCGTAGCCGTCCACATGGGCGTCTAACAAAATGGCTTGGGCGTGCAGGTAATCGTGGGCAAATTGTAAGAGTTCGAAGCGTTGCGCGCCCTCGCCCAGCGGAATGCGGGCCGCGCGCAGGTAGGGGCGGGTGGCGAGGGACGCCGCCGCACGACATTCCCCGGGCGATTCATCACCATGAAATTGCAGGCTAGCCCCCGCCACCATTGCGCTGGCAGCTCCTATTTCTGTAGCGCTGGCGTTCACGAAAAGCAGCACCGGCGTCACAAAGGCCGGCAGGCGCCGGGCCAGTTCGGCAGCGCGCTCGGCCGTCACTGCGCGGGGGCTTTTGGCGTAGAGCACAAAGCCCACCGAGTCGGCCCCGGCCTCGACGGCGCAGTCCAGGTCCTTCTCGCGGGTTATGCCGCAGATTTTGATTCGGGTTCGGACGCTGTTCATGGCAGACCATCATACGCAGGCGTGCGTTCGGGAATGCCCCACTTGGTGTCGTAGCGGGGACCCAGGAAATACAGGCCATCTGGCGAGAAGGTGGGCGCTGCAATCTTGCGGTTGCGCGCTGCCAGCACCTCGGCCATCCATTCGGGCGGCTTTTTGCCCTGACCGATTTGCACCAGGCAGCCCATGATGTTGCGGATCATGTGGTGCAAAAAGGCGTTGGCCTCGAATTCCATGCGCCAGTAGGCACCGCGCTGGTGCAGTTCGATGCGAAAGAGGTTTTTCACCGGACTCAGGGCCTGACACTGCGCCGCCCGGAAGGAGCTGAAGTCATGCTCGCCCAGCAGCAGGTCGGCCGCTGCGCGCATGGCGTCATGGTCCAGGCGGTTGAAGGTCCAGCCCACGCGCCCGATTTCTACGCTGGGCCGGATGGGCGACTCCAGCAGCACATAGGCATAACGGCGAGAGAGGGCAGAGGCGCGGCAATGGAAGTCGGGGGTGGTTTTGAGGGCCCACTGCACCGCAATGTCTTTAGGAAGGTTGGCGTTGGTGCCGCGTACCCAGGAATAGGTGTCGCGGTCGAGCTCGGTGTCGAAATGCACTACCTGCATCAGCCCGTGCACGCCCGCATCGGTCCTGCCGGCGCACAGGGTAGACACGCGCTGGTTGGCGAAACGGCCCAGCGCACGCTCGAGCTGGTCTTGGATCGTCAGCCCCGATGCCTGGCTTTGCCAGCCCTGATAGCCCTGACCGTTGTAGCTGACGCCCAGGACTACGCGCACACACCCTCGGTCATCAAACGCGACTCAACCATGGCGAGTCGGCTCAGCTCAGCTGGGCCAGTGCCTTTTGTGCTTTGGCCAGCATATCGCCGGTGGCTTCTTCCAGGACTTCCTCAATCAGCGCGCGGGCGCCGTCTTCATCGCCGATGGAGATGAATTCCTCGGCCAGCGCGAGCTTGGTGCCCATCGGGTCGCCGCTGAGGTCGTCGGGGGCGTCGATGGGGCTCTGCGCTTCTGCGTCGAGTTCCATGGACAAGGACTCCAGGTCGAAATCCATCAAATCAGTCGATGGCGCCTGGGCCGGCTCGGCAGGGGGTTCAGCCGTGGCCGCATTCAGGCTCTCATCAAGGCCGGCTGGGGCGGTTTCGGCGGCATCGAGTGAGAGGTCTAGATCATCCAGCGAAAGCGAGATGTCCGGCATGTTAATCGCCGGGGTGAAGTTAGTGCCAGGCGCGGCGGCAGGGGTTGGCCCGAGATCGAGGTCAAGATCGAGATCCATGTCCAGCGCGTTGTCAGCGATGTCGGTAGCCAAGGCATCGTCCCGGGCGGCCGGGGCGCTCGCAACTGCCTCAGCCGGGGAAGTGGCCTGATCGTCTGCGGAAAAGTCCAGGTCGAGGTCAAGATCGACCGCCGCATCGTTAGTGGGTGCTAACTCGGCATGGGCTGACTGTGCGACCGTGTTGCCGGCAAACGAAATCGCTGCGGCAGAAGCCGCCGCCGCAGGCATTCCGCCGGGCTGGTAAAGCGGGTTGTTCGGGTCGATGGACAGGCCCCAGGCGCAGATACGGTTCCAGTCCGGGCCGCTTCCGCCGGTGATGGTGTGGGCTTGGCTGGCGGTGCTCTCGAAACTTCGGACATCGCGCCGCTTGGCATAAATCTCCAGCATCTTGCTGTGGATAGCCAGACGCCCGGGGTTGGTGCGCAGCGCTTCTTTGAGGATTTCTTCGGCCTGCATGTCGCGGCCATAGGCGAGGTAGACGTCGGCTTCGGCCACCGGATCCACATCATCAGCGGCATCGAGCTGGCTGGCGGAATTGGCCATGGATTCGGGGCCGGCTTTGCCGTTGCGCTCGGTGTCTACCCGCTGACCGCCGCTGGCGCCAAAGAAGGAATCGGGTTGCAAGCGGCTTTCCAGGAAGGCGCTGTCTTGCGATTCGCTCTGCTGCCTGCGCTGGCGCACCCGGTACAAGCCATAGACACCCAAAAGGGCCAGCAGTCCCGCAGCGCCGAAGGGCACCATGGGGTCTTCCATGAGGCTGTCAAGAAAAGTGGGCTCTTCCGGTGCGGGCGCCGGCACCGCTGCCACCGCAGGGGCCGGAGCGGGGGATGGCGCGAGTGTTGGGGTGGCAGGTTGTGTGACCGCGGCCACAGGTACTTCGGGTGCCGCTGGTTTTGGTGCGGGAGTGGGCGCGAGTGTTGGGGTGGCAGCAGGCGCATTGGCAGGTGCGACAGCGGAGCCGGCAGCGATTTTGTTCAGGTCGCTGATGTTCTTGGCAATCTCGGCGGCCCGCGCAGCTGTGTCTTTGGCCTCGCGCTCTTTGGCAATCTTGGCCTGCTCGTTTTGGGTGGAAATGGCGCCCTTGGAGAGCGTCAGTTTGTCGGGTGCGGCAGATGCGGGTTTTTTGTCGTCCACCTTGGCGCCCACCGTGCCGCTAATTTTGCGGTCAGCATTGCCAACAGCTGCTTGCGGGGCGTTGCTGGCCAGGTTGCGGCGGAAATCATTGAAATCCTTGCTTTGCGCCACCACGATCTTGCTCGCATCAGCCGGAGCCACGCTGCTTGCGGCAGCAGCGCTCGGAATGGTGACCACCGCACCGGCTCGCACGCGGTTGAGGTTGTCGCGGATGAAGGCGTCGGGGTTGGAGCGCAGCAGGGCTACCAGCATCTGGTCCAGCGAGACGCCTGCAGGTTTGTGGATGCTGGCGATTTTGCTGGCGGTGTCGCCGGTCTTGACGGTGACGCGGGCATCCGCACCGGTGGCCGGTTTGGCGGCCTCGCTTGCGGCAGTAACTGGTGTGGGCGCTGGGGCCGGAGCTGGGGCCGAAGGTGAGTTTGGGGACGTGGCAGGCCGTGGCGCTGCACGCGCGGCAGCCGAGGCGCGGTTGGATTCAGAAGCCGCCGCCCTGGCAGGCTGGGGCGCTGGAGGGGCCGCTGCGGGGGCCGGGGCAGCAGCTGTGGAGTTGGTTGCGGTAGTGGCCGGTGCGGTGGCGGCTGAAACTTCCGCAGAGGCGGGTGCTGCAGCCGGAGTCTGGGCCAGGGTGGGCGCAGGTGGCGCTCTTCTGAGGTTGGGCGGGTCAAGCAGCAGGGTGTAGTCGCGAACAATGCGGCCGGATGCCCAGGTGGTTTCCAGAATCAGGTCGACAAACGGGTCGTTGACGGTGCGGTCGCTGCTCAAGCGCAGGTAGGCGCGGCCATCGGTGCGGCGCTGCAGGCTGATCTGCAGGCCGGCCAGCGCGGGGTTGTATTCCAGACCGGCAGCGGTAAATGCGTCAGGCGTCGCAACGGCAGCTTTGAGGGACGCGGCTTCATCGGGCGTGATGTCGGGCACATCGACCTCGGCGCGCAGGGGCTCACCCAGAGCCGACTGAACCGAAAGCCGTCCCAGCGATAGTGCAAAGGCCTGGGAACCTGACAAGCCCAGCAGCACGAGCGCTGCCGCCATGGCAGTGTGTTGCCAACGATATGTCTTTGCGATCAATTTAAAGGCCTCCGGTGCTCAGGCGAGCGGCAGTGTACTTGTCGGTTCTCGGTGGCTGAGCATCCCGAGGTTTGAAACACAAAAAGTACCTTAACATCAATGTCTTAGACCGACAAGCTGAGAAAGTGCTTAACTTTCAGAGCCTGCCGGTTTTGTTTATTGTCGCCTGTGTAGATGTCGAAACTAGGCAACGGAGTGGCCCGCGGTGTCAGGTTTCGAGCAGGATGCGCAGCATGCGGCGCAGCGGCTCGGCGGCGCCCCAGAGCAGCTGGTCGCCGATAGTGAAGGCGCCCACATAGTCTGGTCCCATGGCGAGCTTGCGGATGCGGCCCACCGGAATGGTCATGGTGCCGGTCACCGCCACAGGTGTCAGGTCCTGGATGGTGGCTTCGCGGTTGTTGGGCACCACTTTGACCCACTGGTTGTCAGCGGCAATCATGGCTTCGATGTCGGCCACCGGTACGTTTTTTTTGAGCTTGAAGGTCAAGGCCTGGCTGTGGCAGCGCATAGCGCCCACCCGCACACAGAAACCATCTACCGGTGTCGCCGCGTTGCCGAAGGCTTCGCCCTGTCCGAGGATTTTGTTGGTCTCGGCCATGCCTTTCCACTCTTCTTTCGAAGTGCCCCAGCCAAACTCATCGCAGCCTTTGCCGATGCCAAGGTCTTTGTCAATCCAAGGAATCAAGGAGCCGCCCAGTGGCACGCCGAAGTTGGCAGTTTCTGCCGCGCTCAGGGAGCGCTGCTTGGCGATGACTTTGCGGTCGATTTCCAGAATGGCGCTCTTGGGGTCGTCGAGCAGGGCTTTGACCTCGGCATTCAAGGTGCCGTATTGGGTCAGAAGCTCGCGCATGTGCTGGGCGCCACCGCCCGAGGCGGCCTGGTAGGTTTGGGTGCTCATCCATTCGACCAGACCGGCCTTGTAGAGGGCGCCCACGCCCATCAACATGCAACTCACCGTGCAGTTGCCGCCCACCCAGTTCTTGCCGCCCTTGGCCAGCGCATCCTGGATGACCGGCATGTTCACGGGGTCGAGGATGATGACCGCGTCTTGCTCCATACGCAGCGTGGAGGCGGCGTCAATCCAGTGGCCGCTCCAGCCGGCAGCGCGCAGCTTGGGGAAAACGTCGCTTGTGTAGTCGCCGCCCTGGGCGGTGATGATGATGTCGCAGCGCTTGAGGGCGTCGATGCTGTAGGCGTCTTGCAGCGTGGTTTCGTTTTTGGCCATCGCCGGGGCGGTGCCGCCCGCGTTGCTGGTGGAGAAGAACAGGGGCTCGATCAGATCGAAGTCTTTTTCCTGCGCCATGCGATCCATCAACACTGAGCCGACCATGCCGCGCCAGCCGACCAACCCTACCAACTTGCTCATATCAACGCCCTTTCAATGTAAACCTACGATTTGCCGAAATCAGGCCAGCGCCCGTACCACCGCATCGCCCATCTCCCTGGTGCTGACGCGGGTGCGGCCTTCGCTGAAGATGTCGGCGGTACGGAATCCTTGGGCCAGTACCTTCTTGACAGCGTCTTCGATACGTTGGGCGGCGGCTTCCTGGTTCAGGCTGAAGCGCAGCA
>NZ_CAMCVG010000025.1 GCF_945881795.1 Rhodoferax sp. OV413 | reverse complement strand
AGCTGGCCGTGGCTCCACGTATCGTTGCCCGCGAGAATCTGGCTTTGTGGCACCGGATCGGAAGTGCGTTGTATTTGGCGCAGTGGTTGTGCTCGCTGTGGGTGATGCGCTGCATGGTGGCGGCACAGTCCGCGAAACAAGTAGTCAATCACTCAGGCGCCCGCACTGACGCCCAGACATAAAAAAACCGGACGCAAAGCTCCGGTTTTCAACGAGAAGAAAAAGCAGAAAAAGCAGAAAAGACAGGAGCCGGAGGCCTTAAAGGCAGCCCAGTTGGGCTCAGGTTTGGCTGCGCTTCTTGATGCTGGTGGGTGGCTTCGGCTTGGCGCGTTTGATGTTGCCGCCGGGGGTGAGGCGCTGGTTGCCAAGCACACGCAGGGTCTTGACCTCGGGCCGTTGGCCGGGGCGGCCGAACTTCAACACCTTGAAGTCGCGCGGGCCGGGCATGCGGTCTTCGTCGACCGTTTTTTCCTTGGCGGGCTTGGGCCGCCAGAGCACCAGTAGTTTGCCGATGTGCTGAATGGGCGCAGCGTTGAGCTCGTCGGCCAGGGTTTTGAACATCTCGTCGCGGGCAAGGCGGTCGTCAGAAAACACGCGCACCTTGATCAGGCCGTGGGCGTTGAGGGCGGCGTCGATTTCTTTTTTGACGTTGGCAGTCAGGCCATCGCCGCCGACCAGGACCACCGGGTCGAGGTGGTGGGCTTCAGCGCGGTGTTCTTTGCGCTGAGCAGGAGTCAATTGGATGTGGGGCATGGGGGTATTATGTCCTCGGCGGGGGATGGCTGGCGCCTAGCGCTGGCGAACAGGAACTATGAGCATCAAAAAGAGCAGCAGCAAGGTCAACAAAGCATGGTTGCACGACCATATCAACGACCCCTACGTCAAACTGGCCAACAAAGAAGGCTATCGCGCCCGTGCGGCTTACAAGCTCAAGGAAATTGACGAAACCCTGCACCTGGTCAAGCCCGGGCAATTGGTGGTGGACCTCGGTTGCACGCCGGGCGCCTGGAGCCAGTACCTGCGCCGGCGGATGTCGCCGCAGGGCGCTGCGGCGGGCGAGATGAACGGCACCATCATCGGGCTTGACCTTTTGCCCATGGAGGCGATCGAGGGTGTGACCTTTATTCAGGGCGACTTTCGTGAGGCCGAAACCCTGGTACAGCTCGAGACAGCGCTGGCCGGGCGCAAGGCCGATTTGGTCGTCTCTGACATGGCGCCTAATCTTTCGGGCATTTCTTCGGCCGATGCCGCGCGCGTGGAATACCTGGTGGAACTGGCCATCGAATTTGCGCAGAGCCACATGAAGCCGCAGGGCGCCCTGGTTGCCAAGGTGTTCCATGGCGGCAGCTACAACGCGGTGGTGCAGAAGTTCAAAGAGACCTTCATCACCGCCAAGCCGCTCAAGCCCAAGGCTTCGCGCGACCGCTCGTCCGAAACCTTTCTGGTGGGCCTGGGGCTCAAGGGCGTTTAGGCGGTTTGGCGGCAATTCCTTGTGGTTTATAGGGGTCGGCAATTCTTAAAAGGTGCTCTTAGCACTTGAAAGGCCTAAAATCAAACCTACTTACACGAGGCATGGGCCCTTGTGTCCTTCTGGGAGCTTCGCTTGAACAATCAGTGGTTTTCTAAAGTTGCGGTGTGGTTGGTGATCGGCTTGGTGCTCTTCACCGTTTTCAAGCAATTCGATTCCCGTGCTACCGCGTCCGGAACCGTCGGCTATTCCGACTTCCTGGAGCAGGTGCGCAACAAGCAAATCAAGAGCGCGTTGATTCAGGAAGGGCAGGGCGGCACCGAGATTCTGGCCATCACTTCCGACGACCGCAAAGTCCGCACCACCGCAACTTACTTGGACCGCGGCCTGGTGGGCGACCTCATCAATAACGGCGTGAAGTTCGACGTCAAGCCCCGCGAAGAAGGTTCTCTGCTCATGACCTTGCTGGTGAGCTGGGGTCCTATGCTGCTGCTCATTGGCGTCTGGGTTTATTTCATGCGTCAGATGCAGGGCGGCGGTAAGGGTGGAGCCTTCAGCTTCGGCAAGAGCAAGGCGCGCCTGCTGGATGAAAACACCAACACCGTGACGTTCGCTGATGTGGCCGGCTGCGACGAAGCCAAGGAAGAAGTGAAGGAAGTCGTCGACTTCTTAAAGGACCCTTCCAAGTTTCAAAAGCTCGGCGGGCGAATTCCGCGCGGCTTGTTGCTGGTGGGCCCTCCGGGAACCGGCAAAACCCTGTTGGCCAAATCAATTGCCGGCGAGGCCAAGGTGCCCTTCTTCAGCATTTCGGGCTCTGACTTCGTGGAAATGTTTGTCGGCGTGGGAGCCTCCCGCGTGCGAGACATGTTCGACAACGCGAAGAAAAATGCCCCTTGCATCATCTTCATCGATGAAATCGACGCCGTGGGCCGCCAGCGTGGCGCAGGCCTAGGCGGCGGTAACGACGAGCGCGAGCAAACCCTCAACCAGATGCTGGTGGAAATGGACGGCTTTGAGACGAACGTAGGTGTCATCGTGGTGGCCGCCACCAACCGTCCCGACATCCTGGATGCCGCTTTGCTGCGCCCGGGCCGGTTTGACCGTCAGGTCTACGTGACGCTGCCCGATATCCGCGGCCGCGAGCAGATTTTGAATGTGCACATGCGCAAGGTTCCTTTGGGTCAGGACGTGAGCGCCAGCGTGATTGCCCGCGGCACCCCCGGCATGAGCGGTGCCGATCTGGCAAACCTGTGTAACGAGGCTGCGCTGATGGCGGCCCGCCGCAATGCGCGTCTGGTGGACATGCAAGACTTCGAGAAGGCCAAAGACAAAATTCTGATGGGTCCGGAACGCAAGAGCATGGTGATGCCGGAGTCCGAGCGCAAGAACACGGCCTACCATGAGTCCGGCCATGCATTGATCGGCAAGCTGTTGCCCAAGTGCGATCCGGTTCACAAAGTGACCATCATTCCCCGTGGCCGTGCCCTGGGGGTGACCATGAGTCTGCCCGCTGCGGACCGTTACTCCTACGACAGCGAGTTCATGCTCAACCAGATCAGCATGTTGTTTGGTGGCCGCATTGCCGAAGAAGTGTTCATGAAGCAAATGACCACCGGCGCCTCGAACGACTTTGAGCGTGCCACCCAGATCGCCCGCGACATGGTCATGCGCTACGGCATGACCGACGCTCTGGGCCCGATGGTCTATGCCGAAAATGAAGGTGAAGTCTTCCTGGGTCGCAGTGTCACCAAGACAACCAACATGAGCGAGCAGACCATGCAAACTGTGGATCGCGAGGTGCGCCGCATCATTGACGAGCAGTACGCCTTGGCCCGCAAGCTGATTGAAGACAACCAGGACAAGATGCACACCATGGCACGGGCCCTGTTGGAGTGGGAAACCATCGATAGCGACCAGCTGGACGACATCATGGCCGGCCGTGAGCCCCGCCCGCCCCGGGACTGGACGCCCCGCACGCCGTCCAGCAACAGTGGCGACGGAAGCGGCGGTACGACACCGCCGGTGTCGCCCGAGGCCGCCCCCAACGCGGCATAAGTTGTAGAGTAAACACAGATTCACAGGGCCCGAGGGCCCTGTGGTGTTTGGGAGCGAAGCACCCGCATGCATTGGAAAACGACCCGTTTTTCCATCGACCTGAGCCAGCCCCGGGTGATGGGAATCGTCAATGTCACGCCCGACTCATTTTCTGACGGTGGGACGCACTCCAGCGCCGAAGCCGCCATGGCCCACTGCGACACCCTCCTGCGGGAGGGCGCAGATATTCTGGATATCGGCGGCGAATCCACCCGGCCAGGTGCGCCACCCGTGAGCGCCGAGCAGGAATTCTCCCGCGTGCTGCCGGTGCTGCGTCATGCACTCACCCTGGGTGTGCCGGTATCAGTCGACACCTACAAACCCGCGGTCATGCAGGCGGCGCTTGATTTGGGGGTGGACATCATCAACGACGTCTGGGCGCTGCGCTGGGCGGGGGATGAACGGGGCCTGACCGGCCGCGATGTTGTCGCAGCGAGCCCCGGCTGTGGGGTGTGCCTGATGCACATGCACCGCGACCCGCAGACCATGCAAACCGCCCCCATGCAGGGCGATGTGGTGCCACAGGTGCTATCGTTTTTAGAGCTGCAGACGCAATATCTACGGGGGCTAGGGGTCGATAAGACCCGAATTTGCTTGGATCCCGGTATCGGCTTCGGTAAAACCGTGGACCAGAACTTTGCGTTGTTGGCGCGGCAGGCGCAGGCGGTACCGGCAGGTTATGCGGTGCTGGCGGGCTGGTCGCGCAAGTCGTCGTTAGCGGCGGTGAGTCTTGCGCCTGGCGAGCAGGCCGCCGGCATGAACACCGACCTGCGCCGCGCGCCCAGTGTGGCTGCCGCCTTGCTGGCCGCGCAGAACGGCGCCCATGTGCTGCGGGTGCATGATGTGCGCGATACGGTGAGTGCGCTCAAGGTACTGGCCGCTATGCGGGCGCAGCAAAGGCCGGCATCGACAAAGGTTGAGCTGCACCAGGGCCCGCGCGCCCAAACCTAATTCAACAAAACCAAGGGAGAACCCATGTCACGACAATATTTCGGCACCGACGGCATCCGCGGCACCGTGGGGCAAGCACCCATCACCCCCGACTTTGTGCTGCGTCTGGCGCACGCGGTGGGCCATGTGCTTAAGGAAACCGAGGCGCGGCCGACAGTGCTCATCGGCAAGGACACACGTATCTCCGGCTACATGCTGGAGAGTGCGCTTGAGAGCGGATTTAACTCCGCCGGCGTGGATGTGGTGCTGCTCGGCCCGCTGCCCACCCCCGGCGTGGCCTACCTCACGCGGGCGCAGCGGGCGTCTCTTGGCGTCGTGATCAGCGCCAGCCACAACCCGTTTGCGGACAACGGCATCAAGTTTTTCAGCGCGGCGGGGTCCAAGCTGCCGGACGCCTGGGAGCTGTCAGTAGAAGCTGCCCTGCAGCGAGCGCCAGTCTGGGCTGCGTCCGCGCAGCTGGGCAAGACCCGCCGCCTCGATGATGCGGCGGGTCGCTACATTGAGTTTTGCAAAAGCACTTTTGCCAACGACCTGACCCTGAAGGGCATGAAAATCGTGGTGGACGCAGCCCACGGCGCGGCGTATCACATCGCACCCAAAGTCTTTCACGAGCTGGGCGCAGAGGTCATTGCCATCGGTTGTTCGCCCGATGGACTCAACATCAATCAGGGCGTGGGTGCCACCCACCCCGAAGCGCTGGTGCAGGCGGTAAAAGACCACCATGCCGACTTCGGCGTGGCGCTGGACGGTGATGCCGATCGCCTCCAGCTGGTGGACGCCAGCGGCCGCCTCTACAACGGCGACGAGTTGCTCTACCTGATGGCAGACGACCGTCTTGGCCGCGACGAGCATGTGCCCGGCGTGGTTGGCACGCTGATGACCAATATGGCAGTCGAAGTGGCCCTGAAGGGGCGTGGCGTGCAGTTCGTACGGGCCAAGGTCGGCGACCGCTATGTGCTCGAAGAGTTGGAAAAGCACAAGTGGCTTTTGGGCGGTGAAGGCTCGGGCCACCTGTTGGCGCTGGACAAGCACACCACCGGCGACGGGCTTGTATCCGCGCTGCAGGTGCTGCAAGCCTGTGTGCGCAGCGCTAAGACCATGGCCGAGCTGCTGGCCGGAGTGACCTTGTTCCCGCAAACCCTGATCAACGTGCGCCTGAGCCCCGGGCAGGATTGGAAAAGTAATCCGCGCCTTGCCGCCGAAACCCAGGCCGCCGAGGCCGTATTGGGCGACAGTGGGCGCGTGTTGATTCGCGCCAGCGGCACCGAGCCTTTGGTGCGGGTGATGGTCGAAGCACGCGATGCGGCTCAGGCCCAACATTGCGCCCAACGCATTGCCGACACTTTGAAGGCCTGAGCCTGCTTCGCCGGGCGCGCTGGCTACTGCCGGGAGCACGAGCCGCGCAGCTTGCCGCTATTGGCTCGTCTGATTCACCCGTTGCATCAGTTGCTCCGCGCTCTCTTTGCGTTCGCTGTAGCGATCCACCAGGTAGTCGCAAGCGTCGCGGGTGAGCAGGGTGAACTTCATGAGTTCCTCCATCACATCGACCACGCGGTCAAAGTAGGCCGAAGGTTTCATGCGGTCGTCGTCGCCAAACTCCATGAACGCCTTGGCCACCGAGCTCTGGTTGGGGATGGTGACCATGCGCATCCAGCGGCCCAACACGCGCATCTGGTTCACTGCGTTGAAGCTTTGCGATCCGCCGCACACCTGCATCACCGCCAGCGTTTTACCCTGCGTGGGGCGCACGGCGCCGATTTGGAGCGGAATCCAGTCGATTTGCGTTTTCATGATGCCGGTCATGGCGCCATGGCGCTCGGGCGAAGTCCAGGCCATGCCTTCGGACCACTGCGTTAGTTCGCGCAGTTCCTGCACCTTCGGGTGGGTCTCGGGCGCGTCGTCGGGCAGGGGCAGGCCGCCGGGGTGAAAGATGCGTGTCTCGGCCCCCATGGCTTGCAGTAGGCGGGCCGCCTCTTCAGTCAGCAAGCGGCTGAAAGACCGCGGGCGCAGCGAACCGTAGAGCAGCCCAATGCGCGGAGCGTGTGCCGAAGGCGCCGGACGCAGCGCCGAGGTGTCAGGAAGCCGGAAGTGGGCCAGGTCCAGCTGGGGCAGAGCCTTACTTAATTCAGACACGTTCACCCCTGTCATTCACGACTACTTCGCCGTCTTCTTTGCTGAACGCTGCTAGTTGGGCGTTGGGCAATATGTCCAGCACCAGCTCTGAGGGGCGGCAGAGGCGGGTCCCCAAGGGCGTTTCGACGATGGGGCGGTTGATCAGAATCGGGTGCGACAGCATGAAGTCCAGCAGTTCGCCGTCGGACCATTTCGGGTTGGCCAGGTCGAGCTCAGCGTAAGGCGTGCCTTTTTCGCGCAACAGCGGCCGGGGACCGGTTCCCATGGCAGCCAGCAGCTCTTGCAATCGGGCCTTGGTCGGCGGGTTTTTGAGGTATTCGATGACCGTGGGCTCGGCGCCGGAGTTGCGAATGAGGCCCAAGGTATTGCGGGAGGTGCCGCAGTCGGGGTTGTGGAAAATGGTGATAGTCATTTCGTGTCTTTCTCGATGTGAAGTGCCCCAGCCAAGCCTACGCCGAGCAAAGCGCCCACGGATTGCGCCAGCACGAATCCGAAGGCGCTCGCGGGCGCAATGCCGGCAAAGGTGTCGCTGAACATGCGGCCCCAAACCGCGGCGGGGTTGGCAAACGAGGTGCTGGCAGTAAACCAGTAGGCCGCGCCGATGTAACAGGCCACCAATGCGCTGGCCTTGCCCGGCGGCGCGCGAAGAATAGTGAACAGCAGCCCGCCTGTGGCGACCGCCTCAGCCAGCCACTGGCCCCAGCCGGTGAATTGGCCCGCCGCATCCCAACCGCCGCGCAGGTGCTGGCTGAAGTGCAGCAAGGGCAACTCAAACATGGCATTGGCCAGGGCCGCACCCGCGACTGCGCCACAGAGTTGCGCCGCTATGAAAAATATAGCTGTTCGCGCTTGATTGACGGGGGCTAGCTGGCTTTTTGACCACATAAGCAGGGTAACCAGCGGGTTAAAGTGCGCACCGCTCACCGGCCCCAGGGTTTCAATCAGCACAAACAGCGCAAACACGGTAACCAAGGTGTTGGCCAGTAGAGCCAGCCCATCGTTTCCGCCGCACAGCCGCTGGGCCATGATGCCCGAGCCGATGACCGCGCATAACAGCAGGGCGGTGCCGGCAAATTCGGAAAGTGCCTGTTGTGCCAGGCTGGGGCTCGAATGTGTCATCGAAGTTTCATGGGGCATGGGGGGATGGTATCGAAAAAACCATGTCTCCCTCGGCGAAGCTTCGCTACATATTTGTCACAAATTATTCACATATATGCCATGTTCGGGTCACCGCGAGTCCGCACACTTCACCGTATTGCGTATAAACAGAATAAAAGGATAGTGAATGACGTTTTCCGCAGCCCCTATTGCGCCAACCCCGGCGCAACCAGGCTCGCAGGACATCAGCCTGCCGCTGGAGTCGGCGTCTTCTGCGCCCACACCTGCATCAGGCAAAAGTGGCTTGGAAGTGCAATGGGCGCTCCACCAGGATGATGTCCGCGCTGCACAGCGACTGCGCTACGAGGTGTTTGCCGGTGAAATGGGCGCCCGATTGAGCACGCCGCTTCCCGGCCACGACATCGACCTGTTCGACAACTTCTGCGAGCACCTCCTGGTGCGCGACCGCGCCACCGGCCAAGTGGTTGGCACCTACCGCGTGCTCACCGCAGCCCAGGCCAAGCGCGTGGGCAGCTTTTACAGCGATACCGAATTCGACCTCACCCGCCTGCGCTCGATGCGGGAGCGCATGGTGGAGCTCGGCCGCAGCTGCGTGCACCGTGACCATCGCCATGGCGGCGTCATCATGGCGCTCTGGGGCGCCCTGGCCGAATTCATGGTGCGCAATCAGCTCGACACCATGATCGGTTGCGCCAGCGTGCCCATGCTTCACAACGGCATGGTCAGCGGCGACGTGGCAGCCAGCATCTGGCGTCAGGTACAGGTGACGCATCTGGCGCCTATCGAATTTCACGTCCGTCCCCGGCTGCCACTGCCGATTGATCAGTTGGATTCCACCCTCGATGTGGAGCCTCCCTCACTGATCAAAGGCTACCTGCGCCTGGGAGCCAAGGTGCTCGGTGCGCCGGCCTGGGATCCTGACTTCAACACCGCGGACTTGCCGATGCTCATGCGCATTGCAGATTTGCCGGCCCGATATCGCAAACACTTTCTGGGGGCATGATGCGCAACTCTTTCGATACCCTTGGCGCCAAGATGAATGACCTGATGGCCGCCGCCGACGGCCCCGATGCAGACGACGAAGTCAGCCATCGTCGTTTCCGTGCGGTCTTTGTGTCCGACATCCACCTCGGCACCCAAGGCTGCCAAGCCAAGCCGCTGCTGGACTTTCTGAAGCACCACCCCAGCGACAACCTGTATCTGATTGGCGACATCATTGACGGCTGGCAGCTCCGTCGTCGCTGGTTCTGGCCGCAAGCCCACAACGACGTCATCCAAAAGCTGCTGCGCCGCGCCCGTAAAGGCTGCCGTGTTGTGTTTGTTCCCGGTAACCACGACGAATTTGCCCGCGCCTTTGTGGGTCAGAATTTCGGCGGCATCGAGGTCCACGAGGACACCGTGCACCTGACCGCAGACGGCCGCCGCATGTGGATTACCCATGGCGACTACTTCGATGCGGTGATTCAGCGCGCCAAGTGGCTGGCCTATACCGGTGACTACGCCTACGAATTCACCCTGCGCATGAACCGTCATGTAAACAACCTGCGCGCACGCCTGGGTTTGCCTTACTGGTCGTTGTCTCAGTACCTCAAGCACAAGGTCAAGATGGCGCTGAACTACGTGACCGATTTTGAGCGGGCTGTTGCCGCCGAGGCCCGTCACCGGGGCCACGATGGCGTGATCTGCGGACACATTCACCGTGCGGAAATGCGCACCATCGACGGTACCCTGTATTGCAATGATGGGGACTGGGTCGAGAGCCGCTCGGCACTGGTGGAACACATGGACGGTACCTTGGAGCTGATCTACTGGTCAGACACCCCTGGCAAGCCTGCAGTGTCCCTGCTGCCTGCGCCCTTGCAGGCAGCGCACGCATGAAACTGATCCTGGTAACCGACGCTTGGTTGCCACAGGTCAACGGGGTAGTGACTACCCTGGTCGAACTCGTAGAAGAACTCAAGGGCCTGGGACACTCCGTCGAGGTCGTGCACCCCGGGCTGTTCCCCACACGGCCTTGCCCCGGCTTTCGGGGAATTGATCTCGCTTTGTTTTCGGGCAAGGCGATTGCCGCCCGGCTCGACGAAGCGGGGGTAGATGCCATTCACCTCGCCACCGAGGGGCCGCTGGGCTGGGCCGCAAGAAGCCATTGCCTCAAGCACGATCTGGCGTTCACCACCTCATACCACACCCGCATGCCCGAGATTTTGCATGCTGCCCTCGGTGTGCCCCTTTGGGCGGGCTATGCCCTGACACGGCACTTCCACAAACCCTCGTCTGGCGTGATGGTGCAAACGTCCGGCATGCTGGGCATGCTGGCGGACAAGGGATTTCGCAATCTGCGCAGCTGGGCGCACGGGGTAGACACCCAGTTTTTCCAGTACCGCGAGACCCCGCAGGTCCATCCCGCCCTGGGGGTGCTGGCGCGGCCTGTGTCCCTGTACGTGGGACGCATCTCCAACAAGAAGAATATCGAAGCGTTCCTGAAGCTCGATGTGCCCGGAACCAAAGTCGTGTGCGGCGTTGGTCCGCGAGAAAAAGACCTGAAGGACCGCTACCCCACGGTCCGCTGGATGGGCCTGCTGCCGCGCATGGAGTTGGCACAGGTGTACGCCGCGGCGGATGTGTTGGTGATGCCCAACCAGATAGAGACCTCCGGCTTGGTCATGCTTGAGGCCATGGCATCAGGTACGCCGGTGGCGGCTTTTCCGGTGCATGCCCCTTCAGAGGCCTTGGGTACGCCTCCCAAGGGCGGCGTGCTCCACAGAAACCTTGCCATCGCGTGGTACGGCGCCCTGAGCGTGCCTCGACACGAAGCGAGAAACCGCGCCCTCCAATTCAGCTGGGCCTATGCGTCTCTGATGTTCGCGGGACATCTGGTCCCGGCGCGTCCGGGTAGCCGCTTCAGCCGCAGTGCAACGGTAGGCATGGCCATCACCAAAATTTCATCAGAAACGTAAAAATCTGACATCATTCAGTCATTTGAGTAACGCCATGTTGACATCATTTCAGGAGCGCGCTTCCATTGCAGATCCACGGTTGCTGGACCGTGACCTCAGCCTCCTGGCCTTTAACGAGCGTGTGTTGAATTGGTCCGTGCGCTCAGACGTCCCCCTGATGGAGCGCCTGCGGTACTTGTGCATCGTTTCTTCGAACCTGGACGAGTTTTTCGAAGTGCGCGCCGAGCCCCATCTGAGCGCGGCTCTGGCGCAGGATGAGAAAGGTCAATACTCGACCGAGAGCTTTGACCGCCTGGCGGACGCACTGCATCAGCTGGTGGCGCGGCAGTACAGCATCTACAACGAATTGCTCATGCCGGCCTTTGCCTCCGAAGGCATTCGCATCGTGGCGCATGGCGACCGCACCGTGGCACAGCGCGCCTGGGTAAAGCAATACTTCGAGAAAGAAGTACGCCCTCTTCTGATTCCTGTGGGGCTCGATCCGTCTCACCCGTTCCCGCAAGTGGCCAACAAGTCGCTGAACTTCATTGTCCGACTTCGCGGCGAAGACGCCTTCGGCCGTGAGAACGAGATTGCCATTGTCAAGGTGCCGCGCGTGCTGCCTCGTCTTATTCGCATGCCCGGCAGGGTGGCGGGCAACAAGGCGCTGTTCGTGTCTCTGTCCAGTGTCATACGAGCGCACTTGGCTGATTTGTTCAAGGGTCGTGAGCTTTGGCAGTTCTCTCAGTTCCGCGTCACCCGCCATTCCGACTTGGCGGTGGACGAGGATGATGTGCAGAACCTGCGCATGGCCCTGCGACAGGGTTTGGAGCACCGCCACTACGGCCAGGCCGTGCGACTCGAAGTCTCCGCCGGCTGCTCGGAGCACTTGGCGGACTTTTTGCTCAAGCAGTTCGCCCTGCCCGACAAGTCCCTGTTCAGGGTGCAAGGCCCGGTGAATCTGGTGCGGCTGACCCAACTGATTGATTTGGTGGACCGGCCTTCCTTGTGTTTTGCGTCATACAAGCCGCGTTTCCCGGTGCAGATGCACCTCACGCGCTCCATCTTTGAGCAACTCAAAGAGCGCGACATCGTGATCCACCAGCCCTTTGAGAGTTTCGACGGTGTACTGGCCTTTTTACGCGAAGCGGTGCAGGACCCGAAGGTGCTGGCGATCAAGCAGACCATCTACCGCACAGGTGCCGACTCGGAACTGATGGACCTGTTGCGCGAAGCGGTACGCCGCGGTAAAGAGGTGACTGTGGTCGTAGAGCTCAAGGCCCGGTTTGATGAAGAAGCCAACATCAACTGGGCAGAGATGCTGGAGTCCATCGGTGCGCAGGTGGTCTACGGCGTGGTGGGCCTCAAAACCCACGCCAAGATGATGCTGGTGACACGGCGAGAAGGCAAGTCACTCAAGCGGTACGGCCACCTATCCACCGGCAACTACAACCCCCGCACCGCGCGCCTGTACACCGATATCAGCCAGCTCACCGCCGATGCCGGCATCACATCCGACATGGAGCAGGTGTTCGTGCATCTTGCAAGCCAGAACGAGCTGCCTAAGCTGCACAAGCTGTGGATGGCGCCCTTCCACCTGCACCAACAGCTCATTGAAAAGTTGGACGCCTGGGGCCAGGCTGCCGCCGCAGGCCAAGACGCGCGTATCGTCGCCAAAATGAATTCCCTGACCGACGAGGCCTTGGTACGCAGCCTGATTGCGGCGGGTCAACAAGGCGTAAAGATTGATCTGATTGTGCGCGGCGCTTGCATACTGCCGGCAGGTGTGCCGGGCTATACCGACAACATTCGTGTGCGCTCCATCATCGGGCGCTTCCTGGAGCATTCGCGGGTGTTCTATTTCCGTGTGGGCGAGGTGGAGGACATTTACCTCTCCAGTGCAGATTGGATGAACCGAAACATGGTTCGCCGGGTGGAGCTGGCCTGGGCGGTCACCGATGAGGCGCTGAAGCGACGGGTGATTGACGAGTGTCTGGTGGCCTACTTGCTTGACGGCGTTGATGCGTGGGACATGCAGCCCGATGGCAGCTATGCGCGGGCACGGCTGGACGGGCACCTCCTGCCCCACGGGGCGCAGAGGGCGCTGATGGACCGGTATGGCCGGCTGGAAATGAGTTAAAGGGAGGAACGGGACGTGGATCTGATCTTGTGGCGTCACGCGGAAGCAATCGATCTCGAGCTGGTAGGCGACGACATGCTGCGCTCACTCACAGCCAAGGGTGAAAAGCAGGCTGCTCGCATGGCTGCGTGGCTGGACCGCCAGCTCCCGGAAGGAGCCAAAGTCTGGGTCAGCCCAGCGACCCGCGCGGAGCAAACTGCCATGGCTTTAGAGCGCAAGTACAAAACGCATGCTGCGTTGGCGCCCCTGTGCGGAGTTGAGGATTTGTTGCAGCTTGCGCAATGGCCCCATGCCAAAGGCTGCGTCCTCGTTGTGGGACATCAGCCCACGCTGGGTTGCACCATTTCGAAACTGCTGGGTCTGGCAGAGGCAGAGTGCGCCATGAAAAAGGGCGCACTCTGGTGGCTGCGTTATCGCGAACGCGACGGTGTCGGCCAGACTGTGGTTGTCACCGTGCAATCCCCCGAGCTCATGTAGTCACTCGGGGGGAAGGCCGTTGCTTAGGCCTTCTTGCCCTTGGCAGGGCGGCCGGTTTTGAGGCTGGGGACGGACGCCAAAGCGGCCTTGAGTGCAACGTCAGACATACCTGCAATCGACTTCATGCCGGCGCGGATCAGTTCTGTCTTCTTCGCGGGGCTACCCAACTTGGCTGCGCGCAACTTCAGCACGTCCAGCACGTCGTACTCGTCTTTGGGGATGGTAAAGCTGTCTCGGACCATTTTGGGCTTCTTCGGTTTTTCGATTTTTGAGGCTGCAGCGCTGGCAGGGGTCTTTGCTGCTGCCTGAGCTGCTACAGCTTTGGTAGCAGGCTTGGCTGCAGTTTTGGCGGGAGCCTTTGCAGATGCTTGAGGCGCCGCTTTAGGCGCTGCTTTTGTAGCGACCTTGGCAACTATCTTTTCGGCCACCTTCACAGCCGGCTTTGCGGCGGCTTTGGCGGCCGTCTTGACAGATGGGGCCTTTGCCGCTTTAGCGGCAGCTTTGGGTGCCGTTTTGGCTTGGGCAGCTGCCGGGGCGGCGCTTGTGGTGTTGGTGGTTTGTTCTGTAGATGTCACTGAGGCACTCCTTAAATAAACGGTATATATAGTTTATAGCGTTTTCTCCAAAAAGTGAACAGGCGTGTGTTTTGTGGATGCATTGCCTCTGAAAGTCACTCTCGTGTCACCCCTATGTCACCCATCGGATCGATACTTTTTTTATCACAATTTGTCGTTCGGACGCTTTATGCCATCAGCCCCGTTGCAGCCTGCCGACGTTCCCACCTCGACAGGACTGTCGCGTGAAGCCTTGCGGTCGGTCATCACAGACCACGCGCTCTCCCCGGTGTTTCAGCCCATCGTCAAGCTGGACGATGGCAGCTTTTATGCTCACGAGGCCCTGATTCGAGGCCCGCAGGGTTCTGACTTCTATATGCCTGAGGCATTGTTCGGTTCCGCAGCGGCGGCGGGCATGAGCTTCGACCTGGAGATTGCCTGTATCGGCGCGGTGCTCAAGCAGTGGGGGCGGCTCAACACAGCGGGAAGGCTGTTTGTCAACATCAGCGCTGACGTGATGATTTCCGCCATGGAGCAGCACGGTGTGGAAGGCCTGTTGCGTTGGATTCAGGAGTGCAATGTCACGCCGCGTTCGCTGGTTCTTGAGATCACCGAGCACGACAGAGTTGAAAACATGGACCGGTTGGCCGAGGTGGTGGAGCAGGTGCGTTCAATCGGCCTGAGCCTGGCTCTGGATGATTTTGGCGATGGGCACTCCAGTTTGCGTTTGTGGTCGCAACTCAAGCCCGAGGTGGTGAAGATCGACAAGTACTTCATCCGCAACCTCAGCGCCGACGGCGACAAGCTCAAGACCATTCAGGCGCTGCAACAAATTGCATCTATTTTCGGCAGTGCCCTGGTCGCTGAAGGCGTGGAGAACGCTCAGGACCTGCGCATCTTGCGGGACCTGGGAATTGAATACGGACAAGGCTATTTCCTGGGCCGGCCGGAGGTCAACCCGCTCAAGACGCTGTTGTCTGAGCCTCGGCGTGTGCTTTCCGAGCGGCAGGTTGCGGTGTTCCCGGAGCTCGGGCGGCTCTCTCAAGGGGGACATTTGCGCAGCCTGTCCTTGATCAACGCGCCAACGGTAAACCCCAACACCAGCATCGATGACCTGGCGCGCATCTTTATGGAGGACTCTCAGTTGCACGCAATTGCCGTCACCGAGGGCGACCGACCGGTGGGCATCATCAACCGCGCTCAATTCATGAACGAATACAGCAAGCTGTATTACCGCGAGGTGTGGGGCCGTAAGCCCTGCTTCATCCACGCCAACCGTGAGCCGCGCCTGATTGAGCGGGAGCACAGTGTGGATGAGCTGGTCGGGATCCTGACTTCCCAGGACCAGCGCTACCTGAGCGACGGCTTTATCGTCACCGAAAACGGCAGTTACGTGGGGCTCGGAACTGGCGATCAGCTCGTGCGCTCGGTCACTGAAACCCGCATCGAGGCCGCCCGACACGCCAACCCGCTGACATTCCTGCCGGGCAACATTCCCATCACGCAGCACATTGAGCGGCTTCTGAAAAAGCAGGTCCGCTTTGTCGCCTGCTATGCGGACTTGAACCACTTCAAGCCCTACAACGACTACTACGGCTACTGGCGTGGAGACGAAATGATCCGGCTGTTGGCCCGCATTGCCATGGAGCAGTGCGACTCGCAGCGCGACTTTCTGGGGCACGTGGGCGGAGACGACTTCATTATTTTGTTTCAGAGCCCGGACTGGCTTAAGCGCTGCGAGCGGCTGGTGAACGACTTCGCAGAGCGCGCGCGGATGTTGTTTGACGAGGATGCCCGCACCGCAGGTGGCATCGAAGCGGAGGACCGGCACGGCGTGCGGCGGTTCTTCCCGTGTACTACCGTGTCTGTAGGCGCTTTGGTGGTTGACGGGGCTGTTGACTCAGGGGCAGAAGGGGTCGCCAATCTGGCTGCCATGGCCAAGCATGAAGCCAAATTGTCGCCCTCCGGTATCCATCAAATCGTGTTGAGCTAGAGCCCGTTCACCGTCAGGACCCACTGCGTTTTTTGCCACGAAAGCGCCTCTTCCCGCAGCAGGTGCGCGCTTTGCGGAAAGGCCGTTGCCCAGCCGCTGCGGCAGCTGAGTTGCAACTCCCGGCTACCCTGCGGGCCAGTCTGAAGGGTCATGCCCTCGAGGTCGGGGTCGCGGCGGGCGTGGCACAAAATCACTGCCAGACGCAGGCAAATCAATTGCAACACCAGGTCGTCCTGCATCAAGTCGGCCTCGATTTTCCGCAGCTTCCCGCGGTGTCCCAGCACCAGCAAGCTCAGGCGGTGCATTTCGGGCAAAGAGAAGCCGGCAGCGTCTGCGTTGTCCAGAATGTAGGCACCATGCTTGTGGTAGTCGCTATGCGAAATGTAGCTGCCGATCTCGTGCACTTCAGCGGCCCAGCTCACTTTGCGTAGCAGGCGTTGGGACTCTGCGGCATCAAAGTTGCCCAGGACCTGTTGCAGCAGTTGCGTGGCCACCTTGTCCACGCGGGCGCTGTGCGCTGTATCGACGTTGAACTTAGACGCCAGCCGCTGCACGCTCTTGGCGCGCAGGTCACCGTAGTCTCGTGCGCTGCCGGTCAAGTCGCAGATCAGGCCGTGGCGCAGTCCACCCACGGCTTGCTGCATCTCTTTGATTCCCAGCAGGCTGAAAATCGCTCGCATCACGCTCAGGCCGCCGCCGATAATGGCGCGGCGGTCTTCCCGCATGCCCGCAATACGCAGGCGGTCGGCATTTTGGGCACTGATCAGGCGCTCCAGCAGCCAGTCCAACCCATCCTGCGTGAGCACGCCCTGGTCCCATCCGGCGGCGGTCAAGACGTCGCCGATGGCGCCCACCGTGCCTGCCGACCCGTACGCCGTGTCCCACAGCTGGGGGTGGTAGGCGTCAAAGGCTTCGTCCAGCACTGCTTTGGCCGCAATTTCTGCAATTTCGAACGACTTGCGGCTGAAAGTCCCCTCAGGAAAGTAGCGCTTGGACCAGGCAATACTGCCCACCCGGTACGACTCCATGGTGCCGGGCACGATGCCGTTTCCCAGAATCAGCTCGGTTGAGCGTCCGCCGATGTCGATAACCAAGCGGCGTTCCGTGCTCGCGGGCAGCATGTGGGCCACCCCCTGGTAGATCAGGCGGGCCTCTTCGCGGCCGGAGATCACGTCGATCGGGAAGCCCAGCACGGCATTGGCTTTTTCCAGAAAAACGTCGCGGTTGCGCGCTTCGCGCAAGGTTTGTGTGGCGACGGCTTTCACTTCACTGGGCTTGAAGCCGGCCAAGCGTTCGCCAAAGCGGGCCAGGCAGTCCCAGCCGGCCTGCATGGCTGCGGGAGTCAGGTTGCGGTCTTCATCGAGCCCACCGCCTTGGCGGACGGTTTCTTTGATGTACTCGGTGCGCTGGAATTCGTTGTGTTCCACCCGTCCAATTTCAAGCCGGAAGCTGTTGGAGCCTAAGTCCACTGCAGCCAGGCGGGTTCCGTTATTCATGAGATTTCAGGTGAGAAGAGTGATTGGCAAGGTGGGAATGGTAACCCCGTGTGCGGCATGGGCAATTCAGCGGATTTCGGGCGCCAGGGTTCAGCGCAGTCAACGCAATAAACTATTTGCTATAAAAAAAATAGCTGCTAGCGCACATTTTACGTGCGCTAGCAGCCATTTGGCCGCTAAAAAGCGAGAGCTTACTTGGCGGGGGCTGGTGGCAGCAGCACGGCGTCAATGACGTGCACAACGCCGTTGGTGGCCATGATTTCGGGTGGTTGGCCCATGGCGTCTTCAACGGTCACGAACTCGCCAGCCTTAGACAGGGCCAGGTTCGAGCCTTGCAGGGACTTGACGTTGCCGTTCTTGACTTCGGCGGCCGCCAGCTTGGCGGGCACCACATGGAATGTCAGAACAGCCTTGAGCCTGTCAGGGTTGGCAGCCAGCTCGTCCAGAGTCTTGGCGGGAACCTTTTTGAATGCGTCATTGTTGGGCGCAAACACGGTGAAGGGGCCGGTGGCTTTCAGTGCGTCCACCAGACCAGCCTTAACCACCAACGAGTTCAGGGTGCTCAGGGAAGGCGTTGTTGCTATGGTTTCGGCCACAGTCACGGGCTGGGACACGGTCGCGCAACCGCTCAGGCCGACTGTCAGAGCGGCTACAACCAGAAGCGAACGGCGGGGCAGGGAAAGAGCGGGCATGAAGGACTCCAAAAAAGTTTTTGACCTGTGAGAGTAAGAATTTTTTGTGACATTCTCGTGAATTAAGTGTTCGCTTTGTGTTTCGGGATTACTGCGTGACGACTTCGCTTCTGTGGAGCTTCTGCTGAGCTTCTTTGACGGTTGCAAGTCGAAAAATCACAAAATTGTCACAAAAGTTTCTTAGAGTGCGTCGGTCTGCCTCCCCCAACCTCACCTTTAAGGGTTTATCCATGACATTGACTTTCCACCGTATCGCTCTGGCCGTCGCTGCCGGCGCCCTGTTTGCCGGCTCCGGCATCGTGTCTGCGCAAGAAATCACTGGCGCAGGTGCTTCTTTCCCCGCTCCTATCTATTCCAAGTGGGCTTCTGACTACAACAAAGCCACCGGCGTCAAGGTGAACTACCAGTCCATCGGCTCCGGCGGCGGTATCCGTCAAATCGACTCCAAGACAGTTGACTTCGGCGCGTCTGACCTGCCATTGACTGATGAAGTGTTGAAGACCAAGGGCCAACTGCAGTTCCCCACCGTTTTGGGCGGTGTGGTCCCCATCATCAACGTGAAGGGTATCGAACCCGGCGCAATGAAGCTGACCGGTCAAGTGCTGGGCGACATCTACCTGGGCAAGGTTTCCAAGTGGAACGACCCCGCTATCAAGTCTTTGAACCCCACCCTGAACCTGCCAGACGCAGCTATCGCCCAAGTGCGCCGCGCTGACGGCTCCGGCACCACCTTCATCTTCACGAACTACCTGAGCAAAGTGAATGCTGAATGGAAGTCCAAAGTGGGCGAAGGCACAGCCGTGAACTGGCCCGTGGGTGCCGGTGGTAAGGGTAACGAAGGCGTGGCCGCTTTCGTGGCTCGTCTGCCCAACTCCCTGGGCTACGTTGAATACTCTTATGTCAAGCAAAACAAGCTCAGCTACGCGGTAGTTCAAAACGCGAACGGTAACTACGTGAAGCCTGACGACGAAACCTTCAAGGCAGCCGCCGCTGGTGCCGATTGGTCCAAGACTTTCTACCAAATCCTGACGAACCAGCCTGGTGCCAACGCCTGGCCCATTTCCGGTGCTACCTTCATTCTGATGCACCTCAAGCAAGACAAGCCCGCCAATGCTTCTGAAGCGCTGAAGTTCTTCAACTGGGCTTACACCAACGGCTCCAAATCCGCTGAAGAACTGGACTACGTGCCTATGCCTCCAGCGGTGGTTGCTTCCATCCAAAAGGCCTGGGGCGACATTAAGGACGGCGCTGGCAAGCCCATAGCATTCAAATAAGTAGTACCAGTTCGTTCTTGAAGGAGGAATCCCCATGTCTTCAACTCTCGCTCATGGGGATTCCCCAGGCAAGTCGGCTGCGCAGCAGCAATCCCGTGCCACGATAAAACCGCCACCGATGAAACGCGCCCGCTCCGGTCCATTGGCGGACCGGATATTCGGCTACGCCGCCAAAGCGGCAGCCCTGGTCACTTTGCTGCTCCTGGTGTCCATTCTGGTCACGCTCACCATGAGCGCATGGCCGGCCATCAGCAAATATGGCCTGAGCTTTCTGACCAGCACCGTGTGGGACCCCGTTCAAGAAGAGTTCGGTGGTTTGGTCATGATTTACGGTACCTTGGCCACCTCCTTGATCGCCTTGGTGATTGCGGTGCCGGTGAGCTTCGGTATCGCCTTGTTTTTGACAGAGCTTTCGCCTTCGTGGCTTAAGCGCCCATTGGGTACTGCGATTGAACTGCTCGCCGCTGTGCCCTCGATTGTTTACGGTATGTGGGGTCTGCTGGTGTTCGGCCCTGTGCTGGCCACCTACGTGCAAGTACCCATGCAATCCTTGACACAGGGCATCCCCTATATCGGCGCATTTTTCTCCGGCCCTCCCGTGGGAATCGGCATTTTGTCCGCCGGCATCATCCTGGCGATCATGATCATCCCGTTCATCGCGTCTGTGATGCGCGATGTGTTCGAAGTCACTCCGCCCATCCTTAAAGAGTCTGCTTACGCCCTGGGTTCAACCACTTGGGAAGTCGTAACCAAGGTGGTTTTGCCGTACACCAAGTCTGGTGTTATCGGCGGCATCATGTTGGGACTCGGGCGCGCCATTGGTGAAACCATGGCTGTCACCTTCGTGATTGGTAACTTTAACCAGCTCGACTCCTTGAGCTTGTTCCAGGCCGCGAACAGTATTACCTCCGCGCTGGCCAACGAATTTGCCGAAGCCGGCGAAGGGATGCACCAGGCTGCCCTGATGTACCTTGGCTTGGTTCTGTTCTTCATCACCTTTGTGATTCTTTCTCTCTCCAAGCTCATGCTGGCACAACTGCGTAAGTCGGAAGGAACTAAGACATGAACGCGAATCTCGAAAAAGTGCATGCAGCGCGCTTTGCGCACCGCAACCGCATCAATTACCTTGCCACCGGCCTCTCCCTGGCAGCCATGGCTTTTGGCTTGTTCTGGTTGTTTTGGATTTTGTGGGAAACCGTCCGCCTGGGTGTTGGTGGTCTGGCGATCGCCACCCTGACCGAAATGACCCCCCCTCCCAATGAGTCGGGCGGCTTGGCGAACGCCATTTATGGCTCGGTCTTGATGGTGTCTCTGGCAACCTTTGTGGGCACGCCTATCGGCGTGATGGCTGGTATCTACCTTGTGGAATTCGACAGCAAGAGCTGGCTGTCTTCCACAGTGCGATTCGTGAACGACATCTTGTTGTCTGCGCCATCCATCGTGATCGGTCTGTTTGTCTACGCTGTGATAGTTTCCCGCTTCAAGAGCTTCTCCGGTTACGCGGGTGTGATGGCCCTGGCGCTGATCGTGATTCCGGTGGTCATTCGTACCACAGAGAACATGCTGCAACTGGTGCCGGCCGGTCTGCGCGAAGCCGCTTACGCTCTGGGTGCCCCCAAGTGGAGAGTGATATTGAACATCACGCTCAAGGCTGCCCGCGCGGGTGTCATTACAGGTGTTTTGCTGGCTGTGGCCCGCATTGCAGGTGAAACAGCGCCCTTGCTGTTCACTGCCCTGAGCAACCAGTTCTGGACCTCTTCTTTGAGCGAACCCATGGCCAGCTTGCCTGTGACCATCTTCAAGTTCGCGATGAGCCCTTACGAAAACTGGCAGCAATTGGCGTGGGCAGGTGTTTTCCTGATCACCCTGGCAGTTTTGGGACTGAACATTTTGGCCCGGGTTGTGACCCGCTCGAAGCTCTGATGCGCACAGCGCACTGAATTAAAGGAATACATCATGTCGAATACACCTAGCACACAGGCTCAGTCCAAGATTTCTGTTAAGAACTTGAACTTCTACTATGGCAAGTTCCATGCCTTGAAGAACATCAACATGGAAATTCCCGAAAAGCGCGTTACCGCGTTCATCGGACCTTCCGGTTGCGGTAAGTCCACCTTGCTGCGTATCTTTAACCGCATGTTTGAGCTCTATCCCGAGCAGCGCGCCGAAGGCCAAATTCTGCTGGACGGCGAAAACCTGCTGACCAGCAAAGAAGACGTTGCCTTGCTGCGTGCCAAAGTGGGAATGGTGTTCCAGAAGCCTACCCCCTTCCCGATGTCGATCTATGACAACATCGCGTTCGGTGTGAAGCTGTTTGAAAACCTGAGCTCCACCGACATGGAAGAGCGTGTGGAGTGGGCACTGCGCAAGTCCGCGCTGTGGAATGAAGTGAAGGACAAGTTGCACCAAAGCGGCTCCAGCTTGTCCGGCGGTCAACAGCAACGTCTGTGTATCGCTCGCGGTATCGCCATCAAGCCTGAAGTCATGTTGCTCGACGAGCCTTGCTCCGCGCTGGATCCCATCTCTACTGCCAAGGTGGAAGAGCTGATTGTGGAACTGAAGAACGACTACACCGTCGTTATCGTGACCCACAACATGCAGCAAGCCGCCCGTTGCAGCGACTACACCGCCTACATGTACCTCGGCGACCTGGTGGAGTTCGGCCCCACAGAACAAATGTTCTTCAAGCCTACCCGCAAGGAAACCGAAGACTACATCACCGGTCGCTTCGGCTAAGCCAAGGGAGACACTTCATGCCAGATAAACACTTGTCCGCGCAGTTCGACAGTGAGCTGACCTCGGTTTCCTCTCAGGTGCTTGAGCTTGGTGGTTTGGTGGAGTCGCAAATCCGCCAAGCTATCTACGCTCTGTCGCAATTCAGCGTCGAGGTAGCGGATGAAGTGTCTGTGCGTGAGGCTCGTGTCAATGCGATGGAAATCGAAATTGACCGTGAACTCTCCAGCATCATCGCGCGCCGCCAGCCCACGGCGCGCGACCTTCGCCTTTTGATTGCCATCTCGAAAACCACCGCCAATTTAGAGCGTGTCGGTGACGAAGCGGAAAAAATTGCCCGTATGGTGCGCTCCATCATCCAGAGCGGTGCGCCTCGCGGTTTGCCCTCGTTGGAGCTGCGAGTCGCGGCTGATCTGGCTTCCGGCCTGCTCAAAAAGGCTCTGGACGCATTCGCGCGTCTCGACGTGGTTGCGGCCGTTGCCATCTTGAAAGAGGATGACCTGATTGATGCCGAATTCGACGGGTTCGTGCGCAAGCTGGTGACTTACATGATGGAAGACCCGCGAATGATCTCCCCGAGCTTGGACTTGTTGTTCCTCGCAAAGGCTATCGAGCGCATTGGTGACCATGCCAAAAACATCGCTGAGTTCATCATCTATGTTGTGAAGGGCGAAGACGTCCGTCACTCCTCCATGGAAAAGATTGAGTCCGTTACCCAATGAAAACCATGCCCGCTGTTTTGGTGGTCGAAGACGAGTCGGCCATCGCTGAGTTGATTGCAGTGAACCTCCGGCACAACGGGTTCAGACCCCGTTGGGCTATGGATAGCGAGTCCGCGCTGCGTGAAATTGAATCGGCCGGGCCGGACTTGATTTTGTTGGATTGGATGTTGCCTGGCGAGAGCGGCTTGACCTTGGCCAAACGCTGGCGCGCCGACCCGCGCACCAAAGACGTTCCCATCATCATGTTGACTGCGCGGGGCGACGAGGCCGATCGTGTGGCGGGTCTGGATGCCGGAGCGGACGATTACATCGCCAAGCCCTTTTCTACCAAAGAGTTGTTGGCTCGCGTGCGTGCCGTGTTGCGCCGCAGAACCCCTGAGAATACTGGCGAAGCGTTGACCATTGCCGGTTTGACACTCGACCCCGCCACCCACCGGGTGTCTTTTGAAGACGTAGCGCTCAAGCTGGGCCCCACAGAGTTCAAGCTTTTGCACTACCTCATGGGCCATGCTGAGCGTGTCCACAGCCGCGCGCAGTTGCTTGACAACGTCTGGGGTGACCATGTTTACATCGAAGAGCGCACTGTCGATGTGCACGTGAAGCGCTTGCGCGAGGCGCTCTCACACGCCGGCTCCATGGTGGAGACGGTACGGGGCGCTGGCTACCGTTTAACAGCAAAACCCGCTATTCCTGTTTCTTCAGCCTCCCAGACTGCCGCTCGGGCCAGCGCCTGAGCGTCTACAGTTAGGGAATGCATTTTCGCGCTTTTTATTTTCTGCTGCTGCAGGTGGCCGGCGGGTTAGCCGGCTATGCGCTCTCCGGGCCACTCTCGCAAGGAGTTGCCGCGTTGGTGGGGGTGGTGCTGGCCAGCATGGGTTGGTTTATTGCGGACTCCATGCGCGCGATGCGGCTGATGCGCTGGTTGCAGTCGGATGAAACCACCGAACTTTCTGTGGGACGTGGTTTTTGGCGGGAGGTGGCGGACCGCACGCGCCGGCAGTTCCGTGCACGTGACCGCCGCGTCGCGGAGGCAGATACCAAGCTTCAAGACTTTCTCGCGGCCTTGCAAGCATCGCCCAATGGCGTTGTACTGTTGGATGCCAGCGGGCGCATAGAGTGGTTCAACCAAATGGCAGGAGAGCATTTTGGGTTAGACGCCCGGCGCGATATGCTGCAGCATTTCGGCAACCTGGTGCGCGACCCGGGTTTCGCCTCCTACTACTCCAGCCAAGATTTTTCTCAGGGTCTGCTGATGCCGGGCCGAGAAAACAGCGGCACCAAGCCTGTGCGGTTGGCCGTGCACCTGCACCCATATGGCGAAGGCCGTAATTTGCTTTTGTCGAGAGATGTCACTGCACTTGAGCAGGCCGACGCCATGCGCCGTGATTTCGTAGCCAATGTATCGCATGAAATTCGTACCCCTCTGACGGTGTTGGCCGGCTTTGTGGAAACTCTGCAGAGCCTGCCCTTGGACGAGGATGAGCGCCAGAACTATCTGGGGCTGATGTCTCAACAGGCTGAGCGTATGCAGAGCCTGGTGAACGATTTGCTGACCCTGTCGCGCCTCGAGGGCAGCCCCGCACCCTCGGGTACCGATCTGGTGGACATGGTTCAGCTCTTGCTGCAGTGCCAGCAGGAAGCACACAACCTGTCGGCACTGGTGTGGGGCCAGCCTCAGGAAATCAAGTTTCTGGTGGAAGATGCTGTGGCGGTGACCGGCTCGCCATCGGAGTTGCACAGCGCGGTGTTTAACCTGATCGGCAACGCCATCCGTTACACCCCCGCAAATAAGAGCATCTTGGTTCAGTGGAGCAAAACGCCCGAGGGAGAAGCCGAGCTTTCGGTGCAGGACACGGGCCCGGGCATTGCGCTCGAACACATCCCCCGGCTCACCGAGCGTTTTTACCGCGTAGACAGAAGCCGTTCCAGAGAGACCGGCGGCACAGGCCTGGGCTTGGCCATCGTGAAACACGTTGCCCAACGCCACGGTGCAGAACTGTCTATAGAGAGCACGCTCGGGCGGGGGTCTACATTCACTCTGCGATTCAACGCGTCCCGCTTGCGGCCCCAATAATGCGGGCGGCGGGCGGCGGGCGCAATGCTGACTGTTCGTTACCGCCGCTTCAGTATCCAGAACATTTCGGCCCCTGCAACCGGGTGCCGCACCAAGGTGTGCGCAGCCCAGATCTCGCGGTCTACGGCGGGGGATATTTCACCGGTGCTATCTGGCTCAGTGATCAACCACTGGCACTGGCGGGAGCGGCGGGCTGGGTAAAGTTCCAGCTGGCCGTACCACTGCAGGGCAGCAATGTGGGATGTGTCGAGGTTCAAAACGCTGGCGCATTCACCTGCTGCAATGACACTCCGGGTCTGGTTCACCATAGTGCGTGCGCTTTGCGCGAAGTCCAGCAAGGGAAGCCAGAGCGTCATCAATAGCAACCAGCACAGAGTTGCGCCGCCGGCGGGCAACACCAGGCTCTTCCAGATGGCAGCACGGTGCCGGCCTACCCGCCAGCGAACCAGGTAGGCCCAAGCCGCAGTTGCCAGGACCGCACAAAGAAACGGAGCGACATGAAAACTCGATTCAAAGCCAGGAGCCAGCCGGGCGACGTTGGTGGCGGGTTGGGGCGGCATGCCGGTTTGCATGGCCAGCCAGACCACCCAGATTACGAGCCCGCAACCGGTAAAGAAGAGGAGGGTGAACCAATCAATGAGTGCCGCCACTTGCCGCCGCAAGGTTGGCAGGGCGAAAGCCGCCATGGATGCGAAGGCAGGCAATGCCACCAGAAGGGTGCGGTCCGGTGCGCCGGAGAGCAACATGGCAATAACGGTGACGGTAATGAACCATGCAGGCAAGGACAGATGGCGGCTGAT
>NZ_CAMCVG010000024.1 GCF_945881795.1 Rhodoferax sp. OV413 | reverse complement strand
GACGCTGTAGCCGTGCGCCTCGAGGTACAGGCAGCGCAATACATTGGTGAGCTGGCTGCCGATTTCGCGGGTGTGCAGCGGGTGCCGCCAGAGCTCAGCCAGCGGCGTGCGGGTCAGGTTCAGGGCCTTGTTCTGGTTCAGGTGGCGGGCCAGCTCCGCCTGGCAGCAAGGCACCAGCACCAAGGCGCGCACCTGCTTCTCCAGCCCGAAGGCGATTGCGTCGTCGGTCGCGGTGTCGCAGGCGTGCAGGGCGGTAACCACATCAAAGCGCTCCGGCAGGCTCTGCAGGGCGGTGGACTCCGCCACGCTCACATTCAGAAAGTGCATGCGCTCGAACTGCAACTTGTCCGCCAGCGCGCGTGATTTTTCGACCAGCTCTGCGCGCGTCTCGATGCCGTAGATGCGGCTGCCCGGCAGGTGCTTGAAATACAGGTCGTAGAGGATGAAGCCCAGGTACGACTTACCCGCGCCGTGGTCCGCCAGGGTGAACGGCGCACCCGCCGCCGGGGGCAGCTCGTTCATCAGCTTTTCGATGAAATGGTAGAGGTGGTAGACCTGCTTGAGCTTGCGGCGAGAGTCCTGGTTGAGCTTGCCGTCGCGGGTCAGGATGTGCAGCTCCTTGAGCAGATCAACCGACTGGCCGGGGCGGATTTCAGGCGCCAAAATAACGGCACCGGCACCGGCACCGGCACCGGCGGCAGTGGCCGGAGCGGCGGCTTTACGTTGTTTCATGAGTTGGCCTGTGGTGGTGTGCCGAGGCTCTCCCCCAGTCCCAAAGCCGCCCAACCGGCGTGACCAAGCTGCTCCAGGGTGGCCATGTTTTTCTCGTAAATCTCGGCCGCGTCCGGGAAGGCCTGCACCGCTTTGTCGATACTGGCCTCGCGCAGGAGGTGAAGGGTTGGGTAGGGCGCGCGGTTGGTGTAGTTGCTGAGTTCGTGCGGCGCGGCGTCGGCGAACTGGTAATCGGGGTGAAAGCTGGCAATCTGGAACTCCTGCTCGAGACGGCTCTTGCGCAGCAGGCGGTCTGCGCGGACGAGAAGCTCGTTGAAGTCCACAAAATCCGCAAAGCCCTCAGGCAGGATCAGCAGGCTGGTTTCACGCACCTCGGGGTCGCTCGCCTGCAAGGCCAGCAACTCGGCGCGCAGCACCTCCAAGACCGGCTCCGCGTCGGTGGCGCGGCACACCGCGTGATGCACCTGCTGCTTGACATGCACCGCCTTCGCAAAGGGGCACAAGTTCAGCCCGATGACCGCGCGCTCGAGCCACAGCCGCATGCGGCCCAGCAACTGCGCGTCGTCTTCCGGCGTCGTCCGGACAGACGTGCCTTCAGACACGAAACAGGCTCCTGCCGGTGATGCGCTCATGCTCGCGCAGGGCAAACCGGTCGGTCATGCCCGCGATGTAGTCGCTCACCTGCCGCTCCCGCGAGGTACCCACCCCGGGCTCGTCGTCCTGCATCAGCGCCGGGTCGCCCACATAAGCCCCAAACAGCTCGCTCACCACCTGCTTGGCCTTACCCATGGTCTCCTCCACCTGGGCGTGGCGGTAGAGCTGGCGGAACAAAAACTGCTTGAGTACGCGGGTTTGGGCGTGCATGGCCTCGCTGAACCGCACCAGCGGCGCTGCCCCCCGCACCGCATCCACATCGGCGGGGGCCGCCGCATCCAGCGCCGCCTGGGTGGCGCGGATGACGTCGTAGACCATGTCACTGAGCATAAGGCGAATGGCTTCGTACAACCAACGGCGCTGGCGGGCCTGGCCGAGGGCCGGGTGCTCGCGCAGGGCCAGCTCGGCGTAGTGCGCAAACATCGGCACCTCCTGCATCTGCGCCATGCTCAAAAGTCCTGAGCGCACGCCGTCGTCAATGTCATGGCAGCTGTAAGCGATTTCGTCGGCCAAGTTGCAGAGCTGGGCTTCAAGGCTGGGTTGTCCGCCTTCCAGAAAGCGCCGAGCCACACCGCCGCGCGGGTCGCGCGCGGACCAGGCGGATTCCTGCGCCTCGAGCGCCACCGCGTTCGTCCTGGAACAGTGCTTCAGAATGCCTTCGCGCGACTCAAAGCACAGGTTGAGCCCGTCAAACGCGGGGTAGCGCTGCTCCAGATGATCCACCACCCGCAGGCTCTGCAGGTTGTGCTCAAAGCCGCCAAAGGGCGCCATGCAGTCGTGCAACGCGTCCTGCCCGGCGTGCCCGAAAGGGGTGTGGCCCAGGTCGTGCGCCAGGGCAATGGTTTCCACCAGGTCCTCATTCAGGCCCAGAGTGCGCGCCATCGACCGTGCGAGCTGCGCCACCTCCAGCGAATGGGTGAGCCGTGTGCGAAACAGGTCACCCTCGTGGTTGATGAACACCTGCGTCTTGTAGACAAGGCGGCGAAAGGCGGTGGAGTGAACGATGCGGTCGCGGTCGCGCTGAAAGGGGGAACGCGTGGGCGCAGCAGGCTCAGCGCGGCGGCGGCCACGGCTGCCCTCGGGGCTGCATGCGTAGGCTTGCAATTTAGACATCAAATAGGCCTGCAGCGCTCATGGATATTGCGCAAGCAGCTACGAATTTCATAGCATTTAAACGCAGCAGGCGTCAATCACTTCACGCACCAGCGCGTCAGGTGCAGGCCGCATCACCGCGCGGCCGGGCCCGTCGATCAGCACAAATCGGATTTCGCCGGCCTCGGCTTTCTTGTCGTTCCGCATCAGCGCCAGGTAGCGACCGGCGTTGTCAGCGGTAGCCAAGAGCGGGCCGCGCGTGGGCAAGCCGGCGGCCTCAATGATCCGCGTCAAGCGCTCCACAAACCCGGCATCCACCAGCCCCAGCCGCTGGGAAAGGGTGGCCGCCATCACCATGCCGCAGCCCACCGCCTCGCCGTGCAGCCACTCGCCATAGCCCAGTCCGGCTTCGATGGCGTGGCCGAAGGTGTGGCCGAAATTCAAAATCGCCCGGAGCCCGCTCTCGCGCTCGTCCTGCCCCACCACCCAGGCCTTGAGCTCGCAACTGCGCCGCACCGCATGGGTCACGGCGTCCGGCTGCAGCGCGACGAGTGGGGGCATGTTCGCCTCGATCCAGGCTAGAAAATCCATGTCGGCAATCGGCCCGTATTTGATGATTTCAGCCAGCCCCGCGCTGACCTCACGCTTTGGCAGGCTCGACAGCAGACCGATATCGCACACCACCATCTGCGGCTGATAAAAAGCACCAATCATGTTTTTACCCAGCGGGTGGTTAATGCCCGTTTTTCCGCCCACCGAGGAATCCACCTGCGCCAGGAGCGTGGTGGGAACCTGAACAAAGGGCACGCCGCGCATGTAGCTGGCCGCGGCAAAGCCGGTCATGTCGCCCACCACGCCACCGCCCAGCGCAAACAGCACGGTCTTGCGGTCGCAGGTGTGGGCGAGCAAGGTATCGAAAATCAGGTTCAGCGTTTCCCAGTGCTTGAACGACTCGCCGTCGGGCAAGGCCAGCTCAATGACGCGCTCATAACGGCCGGCCAGCGCCGACTTCAGGCGCGCGCTGTACAGCGGCGCCACCGTGGTGTTGCTGACCACCAGCGCCGTGTTGCCACGCGGCAGGGCGGCAAATGTGCCTGCGCTGTGCAGCAGGCCATCGCCAATCAGGATGGGGTAGCTCCGTTCTGCCAGGGAGATGTCAACGGTCTGGTGCGCGTGGGGTGTCATAGAACGCTAGTTTAGGGGCGGAGCAGCTGGCGGGGCGGCGGAGAGTTCGAGCTGCATGATGATCATGTTCACCAGCGTGCTAACCGAAGGGCGACCGGTCTCCAGCACAAAGTGGGAGGTCTCGCGGTAGAGCGGGTCCCGCAGCGCAAACAGCTCCCGCATACGGCTCAAAGGGTCGCTGACCTGCAAGAGCGGGCGGCTCACATCGTGCCGCAAGCGCCTGAACAGCTCTTCAGGGGTTGATTTGAGGTAGACCACCCGGCTGCGCGCATGAAGGTGAGCACGATTGGCAGGGCGGAGCACCGCGCCGCCGCCGGTGGACAACACGCATTCGGCATCTTGCGTGAGCGCGTCCAGAACTTCTTCTTCAATGTCCCGGAAACGCGCTTCACCTTCGCGCTCAAAAAACTCCCGGATCGAGCAGCCGATGCGGGCTTCAATGGCGTGGTCCGAATCCACAAACCGCAGGCGCAAACGGCGCGCCAACTGGCGACCAACGGTGGTCTTCCCCGAGCCGGGAAGACCCACAAGACTGATACTCAATTTCTGCCTATCTCCGGGCGAAAGTCCCGCCTCAGCGGCCCACCACCTTGTCGGCAATGACCTTGGGGGTAATGAAGACGAGCATTTCGCGCTTGGTAATTTCTTTGCCGCGGTTGCGGAACAGCACCCCCACCCCCGGCAAATCGCCAAAGAAGGGAACCTTGGTCTCGGTATCGTTGGAGCTTTCGGTAAAGATGCCGCCAATCACCACCGTTCCGCCATTTTCAACCAGTACCTGGGTTTGCACGTGCTTGGTGTCAATCGCATAGCCCGCCGGAGTCGACTGGCCCACAGTGTCTTTGGTGACATCCAGCGCCAGAATGATGTTGCCCTCGGGCGTTATCTGGGGCAAAACTTCGAGCTTCAGATTGGCCTTGCGAAAGGCAATCGCCGTCGCGCCGCTGGACGAAGCAACCTGGTACGGAAGTTCTGTTCCCTGCTCAATCAAGGCCTTGATCTGATCGGCGGTCACCACCCGGGGGCTGGACACCACCTTGCCCTTGCCTTCGGCCTCAAGGGCCGAGATTTCCAAATTCAAGAAGCGATCAGCGCCGGCGCCGAAAATCGACACCGCAAACTGTCCTGGGGCGGTGTTCCCCAAGGCGCCTGCGGAAGGCAGGTTGACAAAGTTCCCCGAGGTGGTGGCTGCAGAGCCGGCCACATAGCTCGAGCCCAGCGCAATGCCGGGGCGGTCACCCGAGCCGGCAGCTGTAGCGCCGCCGCCGAGCTTCACGCCCAGAGACTTGCCGAAACTGTCGGAGGCTTCGACGATGCGGGCCTCAATCAAGACCTGACGCACCGCGATATCAATCTTGGCAATCAGCTGCTGCACCTGCTCGAGCTTGCTGGGAATATCGGTCACAAACAGCTGGTTGGTGCGCGCCTCAAAAATCACACTGCCCCGCGCACTCAAAAGACGGCTGGCCGCAGCACCCTGGCCTGCGCCCTGCCCGGCGCCACCGCCACCGGCTGCCAGCAAACTCGCAGCGATATCAGCAGCCTTGCCATAGTTGATCTGGAACGCCTGCGTGCGCAGGGGCTCCAGGTTTTGCACCGCTACCACCGTCTCCAGATCGAGCTTTTCTTTCGCGGCAATTTCGTCCTTGGGCGCAACCCACAGCACGTTGCCGGTCTTGCGCATGCCCAGGCCCTTGGCCTGCAAAATAATGTCGAGGGCCTGATCCCAGGGGACATCCTGCAGGCGCAAAGTGACGGCGCCGGCCACCGAGTCCGAGGTCACAATATTGAAGTTGGTGAAGTCGGCAATCACCTGCAACAAAGAACGCACTTCGATGTTCTGGAAGTTGAGCGACAACTTCTGGCCGTTGTAACCCGCGCCCTGGGTGAGCTTCATCGGGTCGGTCTTGATTTCCCTGACCTCCACGACAAACTGCTCGTCGCTCTGGTAGGCGCTGTGCTCCCACTGCCCTTGCGGTTCAATCACCATGCGAACACGGTCGCCGGACTGGGTGGTGGTGACCGTTTTTACCGGGGTTCCAAAATCGGTTACATCAAGCCTGCGACGCAGCCTCTCGGGCAGGCTGGACCTTATGAACTCCACCACCAAACCCTGGCCTTGCTGGCGAATATCCACTCCAACCTGATTGTTGGGCAGCGTCACCACGACGCGGCCGGTGCCATCGGCCCCACGGCGGAAATCCACCTCCTTCAGAGGCGCTGCCACACGGCTGGTGGCTTCTGCAAAGGCATTGCCGGGCTTGGCGTTGGCGGGTTCAGTGGCTTCCAAAGACACCAGCAAAGACTTGCCTTGGATTTCTGCCTTGTACGCTGTTGGCTGCTTCAGGTTCAGCACCACGCGGGTGCGATCGCCAGCCTGCACGACGCTGACCGACTTCAAATTACCTTGATTGATCTCGACCGTAGAGCGGCCCATTGAGTTGGAAACACCTGGGAAGTCCAGTGCAATGCGGGCGGGAGACTGAATGGCAAAGCCGGTGGGCAACGCCGGCAGGGCTTCGGAGAGGTCAATGCGCACCACCTCGCTGCCGCCTTGGACCGAGCCGGTCACCGATTGGATGGCAGATTGGGCCCACACCGCCTGCCCCCACAACAAGGCCAGAACCAAACCGATTTTTTTCAACATGCGGATTCCCAGGAAATCGTTGTGATGTGTCATTTCGCCCTCTCTTGCAGCTCGAGGTTGGCAGCGCGCTCTATCCATTCACCGGCAGCGTCTTGAACGATCTCGCGCAGGGTGAGCTTGGTCTCCGTGATGCGGGTGACCCGGCCATAGTTCTGCCCGAGATATGCGCCGGCCTTGACCTGGTACAGGAGGTTGTCCACGCGCACCAAGGCCACGACCTGCCCGGCCTTGCTCAGGCTGCCCACCAGAGCCATGCTGTCCAGCGGGTACGACTCCAGCGGCTCCTTGCGACGGGCTAATTCCGGCGTGACCAGCCCGGCATTCGTGATGGACTGCGATGACTCGCTGCGCAGGGCCTGCGTCAGCTTTTGGCTGTTGAAGGGTTCCATCGCAGTGGCGTTGGTGTAAGCCTCGGGGATGAACTGCTTGGGCGCGGGAATCGGTGCGACGCGGGGGCGGGTCTGGTTGCGCTCGTCCACAATCCACTGCCGGATGTCGTCTTCGCCACTGGCCCCGCAGCCGCTCAGCAGGGGCAGCAAAGCCAACACGGACAAAAGGCTCCGGGCGATCATTTCTTGGCTCCCGTTGCCTTGCGTTGGGCCTGGACTTCTTCCGGATCCAGATATCGGAAGGTCTTGGCTGTGGCGTCCAGCGTCAAAGAGGCGTCCTGCCGCGGTGCCAGGGTCAGATTGTTAAGGGTGACGATGCGGGACAGGTTCGCAATATCGGAGGCGAAACTGCCGATGTCGTGGTACTTGCCGGTCACGCGGATGGTGATGGGCAGTTCGGCGTAATACTCTTTAACGGCGATCTGGCCGGGGCGAAAAAGATCGAACTGCAGACTGCGGCCCAGTCCTGCCTGGTTGATGTCGGAGAGCAGCGCGTCCATTTCTGCTTTGCTGGGGAGCTGCTTCTCCAGCTGGGTGACGTATTGCTGGACCTGCTCACGTTGCTTCTTCAAGACCTCCAGGTTGACCGCCTTGGATAATTTGGATTTGTAGTCTTCACGCAGCTTGACCTCTTTGGCCTGCTCCGCCTGCAGAACTTCTTGCGAGGCACTCAGCCAGGTAAACCACAGCACCACCATAACCGCCAGCGCGGTGGCCGCCAGCAAGGCATAGCGCGGCGCGGCAGGCCAGAGCGAGGGGTCTTTGGGGTCCAGATCGCGGAACTGCGACGAAAGCTTTTCCTGCAGCGCAGCGATATCGATGGACGTGTTCAAACTCGTGGCCATGGTCGTTCAGCTCTAGGGTTGTTTCACGGCTGCCGGCTGGGCCGCCACCGGCATGCCGGACGCCAGTGATGCTGCGGCGCTGCCTTTTCCTGCCTCGCTGGCCCGCACCAGTTTCACCTTGATGGTGAAGTTGTAGATGCGCTTTTGCTCCTTGGTGCTTAGCGCTACGGTGCCGGAGGTAATTTCCACCAGCTCGGGCTTGGCAAACCAGGGCGTGTTGTTGGAGAGATTACGCAAAAGCTCAGACACCCGCTCGTTGGACTGCGCAACGCCGCCCAGCGTGACCTGCTGATCGAGCTGGGCCATTTTGTTGACGTAGACCCCGTCCGGCAGCTGGTTGACCAGTTCGGTGAGCAAATGCACCGGCAAGTTACGGTCGGACTGCAAATCTTCCACCGCCTGCTGGCGGGCGCGCAAGGCGGCAATTTCTGCTTCCAGGCCGGCGATGTCTTTGATCTGGCCGTCGAGTTTTTTGACCTCGGCTTCAATCACTGCGTTGTTAACTTGCTGGTCGGTAATCGTGGACTGGAACCACAAAAACACGGAGCCCGCCAACACCCCCCCCGCCAGGGCCGACGCGCCGAGCGAGATATTGAAGAGGTCTTTGCGCCGCTTGCGAGCTGCCTCGCGGTGGGGCAACAGGTTGATCAGGATCATTGCGAAAACCTCCGCAACGCCAGCCCACAGGAGGTCAGGTAGGAGGGCGCCTCGCGGGTCATGCGCTTGAGGCGCACTGCGTCCCCGATTTCCATGCCGTTAAACGGATTCAGCAGGCTGCACGGGAAGGTGGTGTGCTGGGTGACCGCGTGGGTCAGACCCGGCAATGCAGCCGAGCCGCCCGCCAGCATGATGTAGTCCACCCTGTTGTGCGGAGTACTGGTGAAGAAAAACTGCAAGGCGCGACCGAGCTCCTGCACCATGGTTTCCATGAACGGTTGGAGAACCGCGCTGTCGTAGTCTTCGGGCAGATCGCCGCTGCGCTTCTTGCTTTCGGCTTCCTCTTGCGAGAAGCCGTATTGCCGCACAATCATTTGGGTGAGCTGGGCGCCACCGAACGCCTGATCCCGGTCATAGAGTACCTCGCCGTCGCGCAAGACCTGCATGCTGGTCGTCATGGCGCCCACCTCGAACAGCGCCACGATGAGCCCTGCGCCGGCACCCGGAAGGTTCTCAATGAGGCGACCGGCAGCCAGCCGCGCGGCATAAGACTCCACATCCACAATGACCGGCGTCAAACCTGCGGCTTCGGCCAGGCCCTGAATGTCCTGAACCTTTTCCCGGCGCGAAGCCGCAATCAGCACCTCGATATCGCCCGCCGACATCGCACTCGGCCCGATCACGCAAAAGTCCAGACTGACCTCATCGAGGGGGAAAGGAATGTACTGGTTGGCCTCCGACTCCACCTGTTGCTCCAGGTCAAGGTCGGACATACCGTCCGGGAGGATGATTTTCTTGGTAATCACCGCCGAGGGCGGCAGGGCCATTGCCACATGTCTGGTTTTGGTGCCGCTTTTTTTCACCAGCTTGCGCACCGCGTCGGCCACCTCGTCGAATTTCTCGACGTTGCCATCCAGCACCCAGCCGCGCTCCAAGGGCTCAATGGCGCAGCGCTCCAGAACCAGCTTGCCGGAACCGTTACGACCCAGCTCGACCAGCTTGACGCTGGAGGAACTGATATCAAGCCCGATCATGGGCGCAGGTTGACGTCTGAATAACGACCCCAATGAGATCAAAATGGTCCCCTGAAACGAATGAAAGCACTGCCAAATAAACTTAACAAATCACTTGAATGCTATCAGCAAGAGTATTGAGTTACAAAGAGTTTTTCATTTATTCACAATTTGCGACGTTGGTAGAAACCGACGTTTCATCGCCACTTTACGCGCATGTTTTGACAGTCTTTCGACCACGCAATCGCCGCCGTGGCATCCCTGACTTCGCCAATGGCGCGATTACCTCCCGTTATGGGGCCTGTTTTTATAATGGGCTGAAAACCAAAGCCCTTCATGCCCAAGACCAAAGCCGCAGCCGCCAGCAACGCCCCTAAAACCCGCCATTGGGCGCTGGTTGCCTTGTTGTGGCTCACCGGCCTGGCCGCCGCCGGGGCCTTCTCGCTGATTGCGCTGGTCGCGCTGGCATTGGCCATGGCGTACCCGAATTTGCCGGACATCAGCGACCTCTCGGACTACCGCCCCAAGCTACCCTTGCGCATCTACTCGGTAGAAGGCGACCTGATCGGGGAATTCGGCGAGGAGCGACGCAAGCTCACCCCGATCAAGGAAATCCCCCAGGCAATGACCGACGCCATTCTGGCCGTGGAGGACGCGCGCTTTTACCAGCACGGCGGGGTGGACTACGTGGGCGTGGTCCGCGCGGGGCTGGCTAATGTGGGCCGCGCCAGGAGCCAGGGCGCCTCCACCATCACCATGCAGGTGGCGCGCAATGTGTATCTCAGCTCCGAGAAGACTTTCACTCGCAAGATCTACGAGATTCTGCTGACCTTCAAGCTCGAGCACATGCTCAGCAAAGACCAGATTCTCGAGATTTACATGAACCAGATCTTTCTGGGAAACAGGGCCTACGGCTTTGCCGCGGCCGCTGAAACCTACTTCGGCAAGCCGTTGCAGGACGTCACCATCGCTGAAGCGGCCATGCTCGCCGGCTTGCCCAAGGCCCCCTCGGCCTACAACCCGATCAGCAACCCCAGGCGCGCCAAGGCGCGCCAGCGCTACATCATCGACCGGATGCTGGAGAACGGCTTCATCACCGAAAAGGAAGCTGAGACTGCGCGTAACGAGGTTCTCACCATCCGCACAGGACCCAACATCAACCCCATTCACGCCGAGTACGTGGCCGAGATGATCCGGCAGCTGATGTTTGCCCAGTACGGTGATGAAACCTACACCCGCGGCCTGAATGTGCAAACCACACTGAGCGCGGAGCAGCAGATGGCGGCCTACCGCGCGCTGCGCCGGGGCATCATGGACTTTGAGCGGCGGCAGGTGTATCGCGGGCCGGAAAAATTCATCAATCTGCCCGCCGGCGGACAAGATCTGGAAGACGCGATTGACGACGCGCTCGATGATCATCCTGACAATGGAGACGTGATGACTGCCGTGGTGCTGGAAGCCGATGCCAAGCGCATCCGGGCCCGGCGGCAGGGCGGCGAAGTGCTGGACATCACCGGCGACGGACTCAAGCCCGCCCAGTCCGGCCTGTCGGACAAAGCGCCGCCCAACATCAGGCTGCGCAGGGGCGCTCTGATCCGCGTTGCCAAGACCAGCAAAGGCGGCTGGGAAGTGACCCAGATGCCGGAAGTCGAAGGCGCTTTTGTGGCCCTGGACCCACGGGATGGCTCCATCAAGGCTCTGGTGGGCGGCTTTGATTTCGGGAAAAACAAGTTCAACCACGTCACCCAGGCCTGGCGCCAGCCTGGCTCGAGCTTCAAGCCCTTTATCTATTCAGCGGCGCTGGAAAAAGGCTTTGGCCCGGCCACGGTGGTCAATGACGCGCCGCTGTTTTTTGATGCCGGCGTGACCGGCAGCCAGCCATGGGAGCCCAAGAACTACGACGGCACGTTTGAAGGCCCCATGACTTTGCGCCGCGGTCTGGCCAAATCGAAAAACATGGTCTCCATCCGGGTGCTGAACTCGGTGGGCCCGCAGTACGCGCAAGACTGGATTGGCCGCTTTGGCTTTGAGGCCGACAAACATCCCGCCTACCTGACTATGGCGCTAGGCGCCGGTACGGTTACGCCCCTGCAAATGGCTACCGCGTATTCGGTGTTTGCGAATGGTGGCTACCGCATCAACCCGTGGCTGATTTCCAAGGTCAGCGAGCAGCGCGGCAAGGTGCTGGTTGAGACGCGCCCGCCGGTACTGTCTGACACCGATCGGGCGATTGATGAACGCAACGCCTTCGTGATCAACAGCCTGCTGCAGGAAGTCACCCGCTCAGGCACCGCAGCGCGCGCGCAGACCACGCTCAAACGAACCGACCTCTACGGCAAGACGGGCACCACGAACGACTCCATGGACGCCTGGTTCGCCGGCTACCAGCCCACCCTGACCGCCATCACCTGGATTGGCTACGACACGCCGCGCAAACTGGGCGACCGCGAAACCGGCGGCGGCCTGAGCCTGCCTGTCTGGATCAGCTTTATGGAAACTGCGCTGCACAACGTGCCGGTGTCCGAATACTCCGCCCCGGAAGGTGTGGTACAGCTGGGCGGAGAGTGGTTTTTTGAAGAGTTTGCCAACGGTGCCGGTGTGAGCAACCTGGGGCTGGGCGACAAACCCAATGCCCCACCGGAAGCAGCCGCCAGCGCCGACGAGAAGAAGAAAATTCTCGATATGTTCAAAAACTAAGGTGCGGGTTTCGAGGCCGGTTTAACGGGGTGCAAACTCCAGCGGCAGGCCGGCCTGCAGGCTGGCATTACTGCTGAGGGCGGCAAAAAATTCACCCTGCCCCTTGGTGTCCTGCCACTCCGAACCCGACCACTGGTAGTGGTAGCCCCCCGATTTCGCCGCCATCCACACTTCATGCAGGGGCTTTTGCAGGTTCACAATGATTTGGGAGCGGTTGGCGAAGGTCAGTGTGACCATGCTTCCGACCCGCTGGTTGTCGATGTCGGCATCCGATTCGTCGTTGATGTGATCGCAGCACAGCTCCAGGCTGCGCAACAAAGATTCGGCAAGGCTCATGAATTCGGGGTCGGTCATTACAATTTCGTTATGTTGAAGCTAAGCCGAATTCTAGTCAGCGCCCTCCCTCCCCTGCTTTGTGGACTCTCTTTGGGCGCCTGTGGCCAATCGGGCGCGCTCTATTTGCCCAAGGTTCCGCCCAAACCTGCACCCGCCGACGCCCGCCCCACGGGCGCATCCATCGCCTCCCCGGCCCCTGCTACCAACGCCACCGCACCCACCACTCCATGAGCGCCCCCCTACTCCCCGGCCAGCCCCATATCCATTACGCGCAAGATCAGCTCCAGGTCGAGGGCTGCAGCCTGCACGACCTTGCAGCCACCCATGGAACCCCCCTGTTCGTCTATTCCAAGGCCTCCATGCTGGATGCGCTGGCGGCCTACCAGCGCGGCTTTGCAGGCCGCAATGCCCGCATTTGCTACGCGATGAAAGCCAATTCGTCGCTGGCGGTACTGCAGCTCTTTGCCCGCGCCGGCTGCGGCTTTGACATCGTCTCCGGCGGCGAGCTTGAGCGGGTACTCGCAGCGGGCGCAGATGCGGCCAAGGTAATTTTTTCAGGCGTGGGAAAGACGCGCGCCGAGATGGCGCGGGCCCTGCAGGCCGGCATCGGCTGCTTCAATGTGGAGAGCGAGGCGGAGATTGATGTTCTCAACGAGGTGGCCTTGTCCTTGGGCAAGCGCGCACCCATCAGCATCCGGGTGAACCCCAACGTCGACCCCAAGACCCACCCCTATATTTCGACTGGTCTGAAGGGCAACAAATTCGGCGTGGCCCATGAGCGCACCTTGCTGACCTACCAGCGCGCCGCAGCCTTGCCCGGTTTGCAGGTGGTGGGCATTGACTGCCACATCGGCTCCCAGATTACCGAAGAGACGCCCTACCTCGACGCCATGGACCGCATGCTCGACCTGGTTGAGGCCATCGAGGCCGCAGGCATTGCCATCCGCCACATCGACTTCGGCGGCGGCCTGGGCATCAACTACAACGGAGACACCCCGCCCGCGGCCGATGCCTTGTGGCACAAGCTGCTCGCCAAGCTCGACGCGCGCGGCTTCGGGCAACGCCACTTGATGATTGAGCCAGGTCGCTCGCTGGTGGGCAACGCCGGCGTGTGCGTGACCGAGGTGCTGTATGTAAAACCCGGCGAGCAGAAAAACTTCTGCATCGTGGACGCCGCCATGAACGATTTGCCGCGACCCGCCATGTACCAAGCCTTCCACGGCATTGTTCCGCTGCGCCGTTCAGCGGATGACGAGCAGGAGGCACAGCTGTTTGATGTGGTCGGGCCGGTGTGCGAAAGCGGTGACTGGCTGGGCCGTGACCGCTCCCTGCACGTGCGGGCCGGAGACAAGCTCGCAGTGCTGTCTGCCGGCGCCTATTGCATGAGCATGGCCAGCCACTACAACTCGCGCCCCAAGGCAGCCGAAGTGCTGGTGGACGGCGAACAGGCCCACCTCATCCGCCAGCGCGACAGCTTTGCCGACCAGATCCGCGGCGAAAAGCTCCTCTAGACGCTACCAAAAACATAGCTGTCTGCGCTTATTTAACGGGCGATTTCAGTCTTTTTAGCCAAAAATCTGCGCACGCGCCATAGCAGAAGTAGTCCGAGGATGGCGGCATAGACCGCCACTTCTGCAAAGTCGTTTTTGCCGGCGCGCATCCAAAAAAAATGCAGAACTGCCAGCCCTGCAATGCCATACACCGCACGGTGCAGCGCTTGCCAGCGGCGCGCGCCCATCGCCCTGACGGCACGATTAAAAGAAGTTGCCGCCAGCACGCTAAGCAGCAGCATCGCGGTAAAGCCCACCAGAATAAAAGGGCGCTTTGCAATGTCGAGCGCGATTTCAGACACATCCAGCCCCATGTCCAGCCAGGCGTAGGCAGCCAGGTGCAGCAGACCGTAGCAAAAAGTGGCAACACCGATCATGCGGCGAAAGCGGGCCAGCGCGCTCCAGCCGGTCTGCACCCGCAGGGGCGTGACCGCCAGAACCAGGCAGAGCATGCGCAGGGTCCAGTCTCCGGTGGATCGAATCAGGGCTTCCGCAGGGTTGGCGCCCAGTTGGTCAGCGACAGCCGCCCAGACCAGGTACGCCAACGGGCCACACAGGGCCAGGAGTAATACCGGTTTGGCGCCGGGTCGGGAGAGCCAGGCGTTCATCGGCATCCGGGCACTTTAGTAAAACTTCTTCAAGTCCATGCCGGCGTAGAGCTGGCCGACTTGCGCCTCGTACCCGTTGAACATCAGCGTCTTGCGCTTTTTGGCGAACAGCCCGTCCTCGCCGATGCGCCGCTCGGTGGCCTGGCTCCAGCGGGGGTGGTCAACCTGCGGGTTCACATTGGAATAAAAGCCGTACTCGTTGGCGGCGGCCTTGCTCCACGCGGTGGCGGGCAGCTTTTCAGTGAAGCGGATTTTGACGATGCTCTTTCCGCTCTTGAAACCGTACTTCCATGGCACCACCAGCCGCACAGGCGCGCCGTTCTGGTTGGGCATGACCTCGCCATACATCCCAAAGCCCAACAGGGTCAGCGGGTGGCGGGCCTCGTCAAGACGCAGCCCCTCCAGGTAGGGCCAGTCGAGAACGCGCGAGCCCACATACGGCATGGTTTTGGGATCCGCCAGCGACACAAACTCCACATACTTTGCGCTTCCCAGCGGCTCCACCTTCTTGATCAGCTCGGCGAGCGAGTAGCCCACCCACGGAATCACCATGGACCAGCCCTCCACGCAGCGCAAGCGGTAGATGCGCTCTTCCATGGGGCTGAGTTTGAGCAGGTCTTCCAGGGAAAACTTAGCCGGCTTTTTGACTAGCCCCTCCACTTCCACCGCCCAGGGGCTGATGGGCAGGGTGTGGGCGTTGACCGCGGGGTCGGCCTTGTCGGTGCCAAACTCGTAAAAGTTGTTATAGCTGCTGGCGTCTTTGTAGGGCGTGACCTTGTCAGACGTTGTGCCGCCTTCTACTGCTGTAGCTTTGGCAGCCAGCGCAGTGAGCTTGCCGGGGCGTGCGCCCCAGCCGGCGCCTTGCGCTAAACCGTCGCGCGCCGCCCATGAAGCCATGCCCACACCCGCCACGCCGGTGGCGAGCTGCTGCAACATGCGCCGCCGCCCGTGGTAAATCACCTGCGGGGTGATCTCGCTCGGAACCGGATGTTCAAAGCCATCGGCGGGCGACTTGATAAGCATGATGACTCCAGTAATGGTTACAGCGTGCCGTAGCTGTGCAGACCGCTGAGGAACATATTGACCCCGATGAAGGCAAAGGTAGTCACTCCCAGACCGGCCAGCGCCCACCATGCAGCCACAGTACCACGTAAGCCCTTCATCAGGCGCATATGCAGCCAGGAGGCATAGTTCAGCCAAACGATCAGGGCCCAAGTTTCCTTAGGGTCCCAGCTCCAATATCCGCCCCATGCCTCGGCCGCCCACAGGGCCCCCAGCACTGTGGCGATAGTGAAAAATGCAAAACCCACCGCAATGGACTTGTACATCACATCGTCGAGCACCTCCAGCGGCGGCAACTTGGCAGCGATGGCGCGACGGCCGAGCAGAATGCCCGCCACGATGAGCGCCGAGATGCCGAAATAAATAGCCCAGTAGTCGCTCATGCCGGAGACGGATGCCTTGCGGAACACAATCGGCTCAAAGCACAACACCACACCCAACAGCCACAGCGGCGCCATACGGTACCAGCGGGTGTCGGTGGCCTGCTGCTTGATGAGGTAAGCAAAGGCCACCATCGCAGCCAGAGCGAAGGTGCCGTAACCAATGAAGTTGGCCGGCACGTGCAGCTTCATCCACCAGCTTTTGAGCGCGGGCACCAGAGGCTGGATCTCCTGCGCGCCCCTCTCCACGGTGTACCACAGCAAAAAGCCCACCGCTGCACTCACCACCAGCATCACGAAGGCGCCCAAAGCGCGGGTCTTGTATTGCGCCTCGAAGTACAGATAGAAGACGGCCGTCATCCAGCAAAACATGATGAACACTTCGTACAGATTGCTCACCGGGATGTGGCCGATGTCAGGGCCCAACAGATAGCTTTCGAACCAGCGGACCATGGTGCCGGTCAGCGCCATAGTGACCGCTGCCCACACCAGGCGCGAGGCCACCGACTCCAAGCCCTCGGCGCGGCCTTTGGCAAACACGCCAATCCAGTAAAAGATCGTGGCCATGAAGAAGAGCATGCTCATCCACAGAATCGCTGACTGGCTGGACAAGAAGTACTTGAGCCAGAACACCGACTCCGCGCGCGCCAGGTCCCCCTGGTAGGCATTGATACCCAGCAATGACAGACCCGCGACCGCCAGCATCAAACGCTGCAGCGGCTGCCACAGCCAGCCCAACCACACCGTCGCCGGTATGGCGGCCAGCAGAATGCCTTTTTCGTAAACGTCCATCGCCGATTCGTACTGCAACAAGGCATAGACACCTCCAGCGAGCACCAGCGCGGCAAACACCCACTCCAGCGGCGAACGACTGAAATAGCTGCGGTTTAAATGGAGGCTGAGGCTTTCAGCGGACGAGGCATTCATGTTGTGTTCCTAAGCGAGCAAGCGGCGTTTCAGGTGCTCAAACTCCTGGTCGCCATCCATGGTTTTGCGGTTGGTAGACAGGGCCATGGTGGCGGCGGTCAGTGGGGAGCCCGGCCCTTGAGGCTGCAACCATATCCACAAGCGGCGCTCACGCACGTAAAGCATGGCAAAGACCCCGAGAATCAAAAGTGCACATCCCAGGTACACCACCGCCTTGCCTGGCGCGCGGGCCACCTGAAACACGCTGGCCTGGACCTGCGCGAAATCCTGCAACTGCAACACGAACGGAGCCGGATACAGCGGCACATCGCTCAGTGCCAAAACCGCTTGGGTCATGAACTGCTGGGTGGCTTCTTCTTGCGGCAGGGGCTTCAGGCCCGCTTTCTCGCGGCTGAGCTGCGCCAGCTCGAAGAGTACGCCGTTCAAAATACGCACCAGGACCTCGCCCGCCTTATTGCGTTCGGGCTCTGGCACGTTGGCTTCCAGAAAGTCAGAGATCATCTGCAGTCGCGGTTTCTGCGGATTGCTCGCTGCAAACAAGTCCAGCGCACGGCGGGCCGAATCTTCCAGCTGGGCCACGAGTTCGGGCCGCTGGGGGCCGATGGCTTTGGTCGCGTAGCGGCGGATGGCCGTAGCGCGAAGCTCCGCATCATCCAAGGCGCGACTCAAGCGCAAGAAGCCATCCATGCTGCCCTCCGAGTCAGCAGGAACGCGCAGATAGCGGAAAGGTTCAGCCGGCGTTTCGCGCAAGCCCAGCAGAAAAATCGGGCTTCCGTCGCCCATGTCGACCGGCAGCATGTAGTTGTTGAACTCACGGGCCTGACCCGCTTTGTCGCGCAGCTTGTAGCTGTAGCTCGGGCCGATATTGCGCAGAGTCTTCTCGTCTTTGGGCTTGTTGGCCGCGCCCAGCTGGGCGACGATCGAGGAGCGCAAGTCCACGCCGCGCACATCGACTTTGCTGCCCTGCCCTACGCCGTCCATGCCCGTGGCAGAAAAATTCTCGACGTTGATGACGCGCAAGGCGGTGTATTCCACCGTCAGTTCTTCACCACCTGCAGCCGCGCTGGAGATAAGGCTGCTCCCTCCCACCACACCCTCGAGGCTGAAGGGCGCGCCGCCTGAGCGCAGCGACTGACCCGAGAACTTCAGCCCCGAGCCGCCATCATCAAAACTGGACTGATAAATCTCGATGCCCTTGAAGCTGGCGGGGCGGTTCACCTCGACCCGGGCAGGGATTTTTTCGCCCGTAGCCTTGTCGTGAATCACGATATCGCTGGCAAACAACTTGGGCATTCCGGTGGAGTAGTACTCCACGATAAACCGCTGCAGCTCCAAGCTAAAGGGGAGCTCCTGCAACAGGATGCCGTCCGTCTGGTTGAGGATGGCAGTGCCCGCCTGCGTCCCTTCCGTGACCATCAGGTTGCCACGGAACGTGGGGTTGTTGGCGCTCAGGCGGTGCTGCGCGGGCACATCCGCGATCATTCCGCCGCCCTTGTAGGCCGACTTATCGTTGAACAGCATCTGGGCCCGCACCATCAGCTCGCCATCCAGCAGGCCGCCCACACACACCAGCACGATGGCACTGTGCGCCGCGATGTAACCCAGCTTGTTCGCAGCGCCTTTTTTGGCTGCGAGCATCCAGCCCAGGCCCTGCGGCGTTTCGCGGGACTGAAGCTTGACCCGCCAGCCTCCGCCCGCCAGCAAAGCACCCAGGCGCCGCGCGGCCGCTTCGGGCGCTTCGGACATTTCTGCCTGGGCCTTGTGGCCGAAAGCCTTGAGGCTTTGCTCACGGATGTTTTCTTTGTAGGACCGCAAATCGGTCAATATCTTGGGCGTGTTGCGCGCCACGCAGAGTGATGTGCTGATCACCAGAAACGCCAGAATCAGCAGGAACCACCAGGCACTGTAGACATTGGTCAGGCTGGCACGCTGAAACACCTCGGCCCAGAACGGCCCGAACTGGTTCACATAGTTACCAAGAGGCTCGTTCTGCTTGAGCACCGTGCCAATCACGGACGCGATACAAATAACCGTCAGCAGCGAGATGGAAAAACGCATGGACGACAAGAGCTCCACCGACGAGCGCCATGCCCTCGAACCGGATCGGAGCTCAATGCCTTGGGTTGAAACTGTCATGTAGTCTTGCCATCAAAAAAAAACGGGCCATCTGGTCGATGGGCCCGCATCTTGGCACAGGGAATTGTTAGCGCGTCACTAGGGCCCCGAAAGAGCCCAAAAGAGTGGGCCGATTAACGCAGCCCGGCGATGTAGTCCGATACCGCCTTGATTTCGCGATCGTTCAGCTTGGCCGCCACTTGGGTCATTTGCAGGTTGTTGTTACGGACACCATCGCGGAAAGCGGTTAGCTGTGCAATGGTGTAGTCGCCGTGCTGGCCGCTCAAACGGGGGTACTGCGCGGGGATGCCTGCGCCGTTCGGGCTGTGGCAGCCGGCACAAGCGGCCACCTGACGGTCTGCAATGCCACCGCGGTAGATGCGCTCACCCAAGGCCACCAGCTCTTTGTCTTTTGCAAAACCGGGTTTTGCTTTCTTGCTGCTCACCCAGTAGGCGATATTTTTCATGTCTTCATCGCTCAGGGCAGAAGCAAAGCCTTTCATGATCGCGTTGTTACGCTTTCCGGACTTGTATTCCTGCAGCTGCTTGACCAGGTACTCGGGGTGCTGCTGGGACAACTTGGGATATGCGGGGGTGCCGGAATTACCGTCGGCGCCATGGCAGGCGGCACACACATTGCCGTAAACGGCTTCGCCCTTGGCAAGGTCGGGTTTCACGACCTTAGGGGCATCAGGTTTCTGCGCTTCCGCATGGGAAGAAACAGCGAGCACAGCAACAGCGGCTGCGACGATCATTTGAGCAATCAACTTCATAGGAGTGTTGTTTCTGTTGGGCGGAACACCGGCATTCTACAATGCGCCACTGGGTTTACCTTCTATCTTCATGTCCAACTCTCCAAACCCAAAGGCCGCAGCGCCGTCCGTTAAAAACCCATCCCCCCCGGAGAAAAGCGCCGCCACGATTGCCTTGGGTTGGCTGCACACTGCCCGCTTCCTGACCACGGCCCCGCAATTGCATTTTCTGCCCGAGCTGGATGTGCCCGAGATTGCCTTTGTGGGGCGCTCCAACGCCGGCAAGTCCACCTGCATCAACACCCTGACGCAGCAAAAGCAGCTCGCATTTGCCTCCAAAAAGCCGGGCCGCACCCAGCACATCAACCTGTTTGCCCTGGGTAAGCAAGGCGGCACCGATGCGGTGTTGACCGACCTGCCCGGTTACGGCTACGCGGCAGTGCCCAAGCAGGACAAGATCCGGTGGCAGCAGGTGATGGCCAACTATTTGGTTACCCGCCAGAACCTCAAAGCCATCGTGCTGATGTGCGACCCGCGCCACGGCATGACCGAATTGGACGAAATCCTGCTCGACGTGATCCGCCCACGGGTCGAGGAAGGCCTGAAGTTTCTGGTTATCCTGACCAAGGCCGACAAGCTGACCCGCACCGAGGGGGCCAAGGTGCTATCCATTACAAAGCTACAAGCAGGCGGCGGCGAAGTGCGGCTTTTTTCAGCCACCAAACGCACCGGCATTGACGAGGTTGCCACGCTTCTGTGGGACTGGGCGCACCCCGACGCCCCCTTGGCAGAGGTAGCAACTGCTGCCCCGGCAGATACCTAAGCAAGCACTCCCGAAGCACACCGCAGGCGCTTGGCCGACCCATTAGTAGGGCGGCGCAACGCCTTCAGGCTGGTCTTTGAAGCGTTTGTGTACCCAGTAGTACTGGGCGGGCGAAACATCAATATAGGCCTCTAAGCGCTGGTTCATTTGCACGGTATCGGCCACCAGATCCTGCGTTGGGAAATCGGGCCAGGCGGGGGTAATTTCTACCTCGTAGCCCTCAGGGGTGATGCGGGTAATCATCGCAATCACCTTGGCCCGGCCTAGTCTCGCCACCCTAGACAACGAAGGCACCGTGGCTGCGGTGACGCCATAAAAAGGAACAAACACTGAATCCAGCGGCTCGTAGTTCATGTCGGTCAACAGGCACAAAGGCTCTCCCGCGCGCAGGGCCGCCAGCACAGGCTTGAGGCCCTCCAGCCGGTCGAAGGGGCGCCCTGTGCCGAAGCGCTGCCGCCCCTTCAAAATCCAGTCGTCGACCACCTTGTTCGCTTGTGCCGCATAAATTGTGGTGAATTTGCGCGGAAGCTGTTGCGTCAAGGCGACCCAACCTGCATCCATACCCACAAAGTGCGGCGTAAAAATCAGGGTTGGAGCGTCACCATCGAGTTCATGCACCGCGCCGACCAGCCGTATGCGCTCTAGGGTCACGTCCGGCGGAGAAAACCACATCCAGCCCCGGTCCAGCCAGGCCTGGGCGAAATAGATGAAAGTCTGCCGGGTCTGGCGGGCTACTTCCTCGGGCGACCAATGCGGAAAACACAACTGCAAGTTGGTACGAACCACATGCCGGCGCGACGGCACGCAGGCGTACAGCATCAGACCGAAACCAGCTCCGAGAGCGCGCACCCAGCGCAATGGCAGTCGTCCGCTGCACCGCACCAACCAAAGCAAGCACCGCGTCACGCTACAACTCCTCCCGGGGCGATTTGTAGCGGGCATAGCCCCACAAGTACTGACCCGGATTGCGCAAAATCAGGGCCTCCATCGCTTGGTTAATCTGGTGGACCGCTGCGGGCAGCTCGGGCGAAAGCGCAGAGCCCATCGGTTCCACATGGAAAACATACCCACGCCCCAGGTTCAGGCGCTCACCCCAGGCCAACACAATGAGCGCGCCGGACTGCTGGGCCAGCCGGGCGGCCAAGGTCATGGTGTAGGCGGGCTGCCCGAAGAACGGAGTCCAGACCCCCATATTCGCGGGCGGCACCTGATCGGGCAACAGGCCCACCGCGTGGCCCGCCTTCAGCGCCCGAAGCAGCTGCCGCACACCCGCCAGGCTGGCAGGCGCAGTCAGCAAACCCGGCCTCTGGCGCGCGACCCGAACCAACTCCGACAGCCGGGCCTTGCGCGGCGGGCGGAACAACACTGTCAAGGGATGCCCAGCAACCCCGTAGCGCGCCGCAAAGGCTTGCGCAGTGACTTCAAAACAGCCCAGATGCGGGGTCAAAAAAACAATGCCGCGTCCCTGCGTCAGCGCCGCCTCAATAGGCGCCTCGCCCGACCAGCGCACCGGAACCGCGCGCCCCAGCCACAAGCGCGGCAGCTCGGCCACCATGTGCCCGGCAGCGCCGACGGCTGGTCGCCAATGGCGGGGGCTGAGTCCGGCCGATGCCGCATTGCTTTGCAACCTGCGCCGGTATTCGGGTGAAGCGCAGTAAACCAACCACCCTAGCACATAGCCACCAGCGTGCAGCCAAGCCAATGGCAGCAGCGAGAGCAGTCGAAAAAGGAACATCATGGGCTGGGCTAAAATCCGCTCCGTCACCGAGTTATAGAACTACTTGCAGGGTGACAACACAAGGGCAAACGAACAAAGGGAGCCATTGTGCCTCGCCAGATCCGGCGAATCTGCTAAAGCGTTCGCTGAAAGCTCCAAAGCCCAGGCAACGCGACCTGTTGTGAACTTTTTGGAGCATTTGACATGGCGAACGACTTTCTATTTACCTCTGAATCCGTATCCGAAGGACACCCCGACAAGGTGGCCGACCAGATCTCGGACGCGATTCTGGACGCAATCTTCAAGCAAGACCCCCGCAGCCGCGTGGCCGCCGAGACGCTGACCAACACCGGTCTGGTGGTACTGGCCGGTGAGATCACCACCAACGCGCATGTGGACTACATCCAGGTGGCGCGCGACACCATCAAACGCATCGGCTACGACAACACCGAGTACGGCATCGACTACAAGGGCTGCGCGGTGCTGGTGGCTTACGACAAGCAAAGCAACGACATTGCCCAAGGCGTGGACCACGCATCCGACGACCACCTCAACATCGGCGCGGGCGACCAGGGCCTGATGTTTGGCTACGCCTGCGACGAGACGCCCGAGCTGATGCCCGCGCCCATTTACTACGCCCACCGCCTGGTAGAACGCCAGGCCCAGCTGCGCAAGGACGGCCGCCTGCCTTTCCTGCGCCCTGATGCCAAGAGCCAGGTGACCATGCGCTATGTGGATGGCAAGCCCCACAGCATCGACACCGTGGTGCTCTCCACCCAGCACAGCCCGGACCAGTCGGAGACCCAGCACAAGATGAAGGCCTCGTTCACCGAAGCCATCATCGAAGAAATCATCAAGCCGGTGCTGCCCAAGGAGTGGCTGCACAACACCCGTTACCTGATCAACCCCACCGGCCGTTTTGTGATCGGCGGCCCCCAAGGAGATTGCGGCCTGACCGGACGCAAAATTATTGTGGATACCTACGGCGGCGCCTGCCCCCACGGTGGTGGCGCTTTCTCGGGTAAGGACCCGTCCAAGGTGGACCGCTCCGCAGCCTATGCCGCCCGCTATGTGGCCAAAAACGTGGTCGCCGCTGGTTTGGCCAAGCAGTGCCAGGTGCAGGTGGCCTACGCCATTGGTGTTGCCAAGCCCATGAACATCACGGTCTACACCGAAGGCACAGGCGTCATGCCCGACGACAAGCTGTCGGCACTCGTGGCCGAGCACTTCGACCTGCGCCCCAAGGGCATCATCCAGATGCTGGACCTGCTGCGCCCCATCTACGAAAAAACCGCGGCCTATGGTCACTTCGGCCGGGAAGAGCCCGAGTTCACCTGGGAACGCACCGACAAAGCCGCAACGCTGCGCGCTGCCGCCGGCCTGAAGTAAGCGCCACCCATGAACCTGCAGACACAACGCTTCATTGACCGCTGGGCCGGCCAGCTGCTGTGCGGCGCGGTGTCGGCATGGGTGGGTTTGACCCGGAGTTTTGGCGCGCCGGCCCGCATGCCGGCAGCGCCCAAAAACATCCTGGTCATCCTGCTCTCAGAGATGGGCAGCATCGTGCTGGCTGGTCCCATGTTTGCGGAATTGCGCCGCAAGTACCCCCATGCGGCCATCCATGTCCTGCAACTCAAGAAGAACCAGGAAGTCTCCAAGCTGCTGCAACTCACCGCGGTGGACTGCATGCATTCGCTGGACGACAGCTCCGGCGGCGCGTTAATCGCAGACATCCTGCGGGTGAGCCTGAAGATGCGACGGCTGGGTCTGGAGGCGGTGATCGACTGCGAACTGTTTTCACGGGTCAGCGCCCTGCTCTCGTTCAGCACCGGAGCGCCGGTGCGGGCCGGATTTACCGCCCACACCCAAGAGGGCCTGTACCGCGGCAGCTTCATCAATCACAGCATCCCCTACAACCCCTACCAGCACATCAGTAAACAATTTTTGTCGCTGGTGGATGCGCTGAACGCGCCCGACAGCATGCCCCGCAACCGCGCGGCAGCCACCCGCAGCCTGCCCGCTGAAACAGGCCTGTCCGTCAAGTACAACGACACCGAGCTGGGCCACTACCGCGGCAAGCTCGAGAGCGACCACCCGGTGACGCGCGAGCGGCGCCTGGTGCTGATGTATGCCGGCGGCGGCATCCTGCCCGAGCGCGCCTGGCCGGCCACCCACTACGCCCGCGTGGCCCGCGGGCTGGTGAACGCGGGGTGTGCGGTGGGCCTGATCGGCCTGAAAGACGACGCACAGCTGGCCAAAGACCTGCAGGCGCAAGTCGGAAGTGACGCTTGCCTGGACCTGACCGGCTACACCAAGAGCATCCGCGAGCTTTTGATGCTGTTTCATGCCAGCGAACTGCTGATCACCAACGACGGCGGGCCGGGCCACTTTGCCACCCTCACGCCGATTCAGACCATGGTGTTCTTCGGGCCCGAGACCGGCAAGCTCTACGGCCCCCTGGGCACACGCAACATCGTGCTGGAGAGCGGCATCGCCTGCTCCCCCTGCCTGACGGCCTACAACCACCGCCTCACGTTTTGCGACGGAGACAACCAGTGCCTCAAGCGCATCGCCCCCGACCCGGTGCTGGAGCAGGCGCTGACGTTTTTGACCCGGACGTCCGAAAGCGCCCCTGCATGAGCCCCTTGCAACGCACGGTGTTGTGGGGCCTGGGCCTGCTGGAGCGCTACCGCTATATCAAGTTCGGCATCGTCGGCGCCAGTGGCACGGTGGTGAATCTGGCCGTGCTCCATGTGGGTCACGAGTACCTGTTCAACCATATCGAGTCGGGCTACAACAAGCCCTACTTTTCGCTGGCATTGGCTATCACGTTGGCCACCATCAACAATTTCAGCTGGAACCGGCTCTGGACCTGGGCCGACCGCGTCAAGACGCTGGAGGCCGGCGAAGTGCAGCCGGTGCGCATGCGGCTGCTGGCGCTGGAGTTCAGCCAGTACGTGACCGCGTCGGCCTTCGGCAGCGGCATGCAGTATGTGCTGACCCTGCTGCTCTCGGGCAGCATGGACTACCGCGTGGCCAACGTGATTGCCATTCTGGCGGCCAGTGTGAGCAACTTTCTGGCCAACGACCGCTGGACCTTCAAACGCCCCAAGGAATGAAGCCCCAACGCTTCTTTACCCCGCAGTCGCCCGCCGATAGTGCCTGGGTAGCTCTGGTTTTGGTAGCAGCGTGTCTCTATCTGTTGGGACTGGACAGCAGCTACGCACCGACCAACGGCGATGAGATGGTCTACATCCACATTGCCCGCATGACCGCTGAGAGCGGACACTGGCTGCCCCTGCAGTCGGAGCTGGAAGGCATGCGCAACACCAAGCCGCCCCTGCTGATCTGGCAAGCCATGGCCGCCGGCGGCTGGGGCGAGCACTGGAGCCTGTGGGCCCTGCGCCTGCCCAGTATTGCCTACACCTTTGCCACGACCGCACTGCTGGCTTTTTTTGCCTACCGCATGAGCGAAGACTCCCGCCCCCTGCGCACCGCCTGCGTGGCAGCGGCCCTGTATTTGCTGTTTTTCTCAACCTTCCGCTACGGCCGGGTCTACCTCACCTCGGCCCCTGAGACCTTCTGGCTGGCCCTGCCGATGTGGTGGGTGCTGTGGCAGCTCCTGCGTCGGACGCAGCGGGGCGTTGCAAGCGCCCCCGGCCCCATTGCCTACACCTTGTTCGGCCTGGCCATGGGGCTTGGCGCGGCCTACAAGTCCTTCGCGCTGCTGGCGCCGGCGGCGGCCTCGCTGTGGCTGGCGGTGCTCCTGAGCGCGCCATGGTCCTGGCGCACCACCTGGCGCGCCACCCTTGGGGCCACCTGGTCTGCGCTGCTGGGATTGAGCATTTTTGCGCTCTGGCTTGCGCTGGACCCGGACCCCGCCGCCGTTTGGCAAGAGTTTGTGCTGGGCGAAAACGCCGGCAAGATGAGCAGCACCATGGGCTACTGGCAGGCGGCCGTCTCCGGCCCCTACCCGA
>NZ_CAMCVG010000023.1 GCF_945881795.1 Rhodoferax sp. OV413 | reverse complement strand
AGCATCAAAACGCATGGACTGTGGAGAAGCAATCAACATAAAAACAAAACCCGGCAACGCTAAACGCGGGCCGGGTTGTTGCGCCAGAAGGCGGGTCCGTGTTTAGCTGAATTTATTAAGCGCCCGCAAGCTGGAGCAAATTGGCGCTGGGTTTCATTGTAACGAAACATGAAACACGCGATTCGCCCAACGGCCTGCGCGTCCGGCGGCACATCGCGACCACATATCGGGCCGCATCACCGTCATCTGCCGCACCAACTTGACCCATTTGGCCTGGTTTTTGCTTTGTTTCGGTGCGTAAAACTGTTTTCGGATGGTTTTGCACCAAGCCAAAGCATTTAACGACCAAAGGACTCGTATGGAAGCACTAAAACAGGGCGCAGATGCCTTGTTCATTTTGTTGGGCGCAATCATGGTGCTGGCCATGCACGCTGGTTTCGCCTTTTTGGAGCTCGGCACCGTGCGCCGCAAGAACCAGGTGAACGCGCTGGTCAAAATCCTGGTGGACTTTTCGGTGTCCACCGTGGTGTATTTCGCCGTGGGCTACAGCGTGGCTTATGGCACGACCTTCTTTGTGGGCGCCGAGCAGCTCGCCGCCAAAAACGGCTACGAGCTGGTGAAGTTCTTCTTCCTGCTCACTTTTGCTGCCGCCATCCCCGCCATCATCTCGGGCGGTATTGCCGAGCGAGCCAAGTTCTGGCCGCAGTTGATTGCCACCGCGGTCATCGTGGGCGTGGTTTACCCCTTCTTTGAAGGGATTGTCTGGAACCAGCAGTTCGGCATTCAGGCGTGGATCAAGGCCAGCACCGGTGAGGAGTTTCATGACTTTGCCGGTAGCGTGGTGGTGCACGCCGTGGGCGGCTGGATTGCGCTGGGCGCGGTGCTGCTGCTCGGTGCGCGCAGCAACCGCTACCGCAAAGACGGCGCGATTTCGGCCCACCCGCCGAGCAGCATTCCATTTCTGGCCCTGGGCGCGTGGATTTTGATTGTGGGCTGGTTCGGCTTTAACGTGATGAGCGCGCAGTTGCTGGACAAGATGTCGGGGCTGGTGGCGGTGAACTCACTCATGGCCATGGCGGGCGGAACGCTGGTGGCCCTTTTGATGGGCAAAAATGACCCCGGCTTTGTGCACAACGGCCCTTTGGCCGGCCTGGTGGCGGTATGTGCGGGCTCAGACTTGATGCACCCCTTGGGCGCGCTGGTAGTAGGTGGTGTGGCGGGCGCCATCTTTGTGGTCATGTTCACGCTCACCCAGAACAAATGGAAGATTGACGACGTGCTGGGGGTCTGGGCACTGCACGGGCTGTGCGGCACCTGGGGTGGCGTTGCGGCTGGCATTTTCGGCAGCACTGCCTTGGGTGGGCTGGGCGGCGTCAGCCTGAGCGCACAACTCATTGGCACGGCGATGGGCGTGGCATGGGCCGCCGCGGCGGGCTTTGTCGTCTATGGCGTGCTCAAGGTAAACATGGGCCTGCGCTTGAGCCAGGAAGAGGAATACGAGGGCGCGGATTTGTCCATCCACAAAATCAGCGCCAGCCCGGAGCGGGAAGCGAACTGGTAGAAGGGTGCCGCCAGCGGCGGGCAATCCGGGGCCCGGGGCTTGGGACAAACCCTTGCCCCTACGGTAGCCGGGGCAAAAAAGCAAGAAAAAAAGTTGTGTCGCAACAGAAGTGACGCATAATAATGCGGCATTGCCGAAATATCGGTGTGCGGGTTTGCGGTGATTAGTCAGTTTCGCGTCTGCTTTAAGTCTTCATTGGTTTGTTGATTGCGGTTATGGACTCCATCGCTTTTTGAGTTATTTTCAGGAGTCCCACCATGGGCAACAAACTTTACGTAGGCAACCTGCCTTATTCTTTCCGTGACGAAGACCTGCAACAAGCGTTTTCCCAGCACGGTTCCGTTTCCAGCGCCAAGGTCATGATGGAACGCGACACCGGTCGCTCCAAGGGCTTCGGCTTTGTGGAAATGGGTAGCGATGCTGAAGCACAAACAGCCATCAATGCCATGAACGGCCAACAATTCGGCGGCCGCGGTCTCGTGGTGAACGAAGCCCGTCCGATGGAACCCCGTCCTCCCCGCTCCGGTGGCTTCGGCGGCGGTGCTGGCGGTGGCGGCGGCTACGGCGGCGGCGGTGGTCGCTCCGGTGGCGGTGGCTTTGGTGGCGGCGGCCGTTCCGGCGGCGGCGGCTACGGCGGCGGTGATCGCTCCGGCGGTGGCGGCTACGGTGGCGGCGGCGATCGCTCCGGTGGCGGCGGCTACGGTGGTGGCCGTTCCAGCTACTAAGATTTAAAACTGCTCACGCAGACAAAAAGGGACCTTCGGGTCCCTTTTGCTTTTGTCGATAGTAACTTTGCGGCTCGCGCCGGCGGCAAACACCGCCCTGATGGCTAGCGGGTGGAAGGCGTAAGCGTGCCGCGAACGCGTCCGTTAAGGCGGATGGTCTGCTGTGCGTTGTCAAACTCCATGCGGTCTGCGGTAAAGAGATCATCCCCGCGACGCAGCTCAACCGGCTTGTGGGACTGAAGCCGCTCCGTGTCGATAAATGCGTGCAAGAACTCGCCCCGGTATTCGGCGCGGGGCTGCTCCGGCCGGCCCGCAGCTGCGGCCAGCGCCTCGCGCACCACTACGGCGTTGCCAAAAAGCTGCACCTCAGAACCGTCCTCATTGGCCAGTCCCCGGCGGGCAGTCGCCGTAGTGAGGCGGCCCTGAGCGTCGAACGAGCGGATGCGGATGGCGTCAATTTCCAGCCAGCGGGTGTCGGGGTAATGGCGGGCCACGGCGCCCATCACCTCTGAGCGGAGCTTGCCGGAAGACGCGAAGGACTTCACATGAAAGCCTTCCATGAAATAGTCCGGTTCATGACCCCGCTCCCGCTCAGGGACGGCGGGCTCCATCACCGGCGTGCTGCGAACCAACCAGTAGGTGCCCAACGCCAGCACGCCCATGACCAGCACGGGCAAATAAAGCATCAAGCGCTCCCATGCGCTGAAGAGCAAGTTTTTCACGGCAGATAGGGCTGCAGCAGGCCGGCATAGCGTCCGCTTGCCACCATCAAGAGGTCACACACCTCGCGCACCGCGCCATGACCGCCGGCGGCACGGGTCACAAAGTGGGCGCGGCCCAGCACCTCCGTGTGCGCATGTGGCGGGGCAGCGGCAAATGCGCAGCCCAGCATCATGGGGAGATCGGGCCAGTCGTCGCCCATGGCGGCGGCTTGCGCCCAATCCAGCCTCAATGACTGCAAGATCTCCTGCGCGGCGGGGCGCTTGTCTTCGGTTCCAAAGCGGGCGTGCTCAATGCCCAGCGCTTGAAGACGGACACGAAGGGCCGGCGAATCACGCCCCGTGACCACGGCTGGGGTAATACCGGCACGCTGCAACAGCTTGAGGCCGTGACCGTCCAGCGTGTTGAAGCGCTTGGTGGTTTCGCCCTCGGCGCTGAAATACAGGCCGCCGTCGGTGAGTACGCCGTCCACATCCAGAAACAGCACCCGGATGCCTTGCGCCCTCAACAGCAGGTCGGGGGGAAACTGAAGAAGCGGCCCCATCAAATGACCTTGGCCCGCATCAGGTCGTTGCTGTTGACCGCGCCACACAAATGCCCGGCCTCGTCCACCACCAGCACGCTGGTGATTCGGCGGGCCTCCATCAGGTCCGCAGCCTCCACCGCCAAAGCCTGCGCCGCGATGGTAGAGGGCGCAGGGTGCATGACATCGCCCGCGGTCTTGGAGCGCAAATCGATGCCCAGCTCGATGAGGCGGCGCAGATCTCCGTCGGTAAAGATGCCCAGAGGAAATCCCGCCGCGTCCACCACCGCGGTGGCGCCCAGGCCTTTAGCGCCCATCTCGCGCATGAGATCGCTAAAGCTTGCGTCGGGCGCGACCCGGGGCACGGCGTCGTCCCGGCGCATCACATCGGCCACGTGTGTGAGCAACTTGCGGCCCAGCGCGCCGCCAGGGTGCGAGCGGGCAAAGTCTTCTGCGCGAAAGCCACGCGCATCCAGAAGCGCTACCGCCAGCGCGTCACCCATGGCGAGCTGGGCGGTGGTGCTGGCGGTAGGCGCCAGATTCAGGGGGCAGGCCTCTTTGCTGACTGCGGTGTTGATCCAGATATCAGCATGCGCAGCCAGGGTGCTTTTGCCATTGGCCGACATGGCCACCAATGGCACGCCCAAGCGCTTGAGCACCGGAAGGATGGCTTCCATTTCCTGCGACTGACCGCTGTTGGAGATCATCAGCACCAGATCCGCGGCGGTCACCATACCGAGGTCGCCATGGCTGGCCTCTGCGGGGTGCACAAACAGGGCGGGCGTACCGGTAGAAGACAGGGTGGCAGCAATCTTGCGGCCGATGTGCCCGCTCTTGCCCATGCCCATCACGACCACCCGGCCCGCAATGGCCAGCATGGCCTGCACGGCCTGCACAAAGCCCTGGTCCAAGTGGTCTGTGAGGCCTCTCACTGCGGCCGCTTCGATATCGAATGTTTCTTTGGCAAGGTCGAGCGCGCGTTGCGCGTCAAAGCCTTGCAGCGGGGGGTGGGCTGCGTTCATGGGCGCATTTTATAGAGCGCGGGTCTTGCTAGTATCGGCTCATGACCGCCCTTGAGATCACCCTGCTCTACCTGCTCGCTGCGGTCTTGGGCGTAGTCGCCTGCCGCACCCTGAAGCTGCCGCCGATGTTGGGCTATCTGGCGGTGGGGGTGGTGATTGGGCCGAACGCACTGGCGCTGTCGCAAAACGCGGACGCCGTGCACCGGCTGGGCGAGTTTGGTGTGGTGTTCCTGATGTTTGTGATCGGTCTGGAGTTCAATCTGCCGCGGCTGCGGGGCATGCGCAAACATGTGTTCGGACTGGGGCTGCTGCAGGTAGCGCTGACCATGCTGGTGGCCACCGGTATCACCCTGCTTTTCTCGCGCTGGATTTCGGGCCCATGGCATCTGGGCTGGCAGGCTTCGCTGGCACTCTCCGGCGCCTTGGCGATGAGCAGCACCGCGATTGTTGTCAAGCTGTTGGCCGAGCGGGTGGAGATAGAGTCCGAGCACGGTAAGCGGGTCATGGGGGTGCTGCTGTTTCAGGATCTGGCAGTGGTTCCGCTGCTGGTGCTGATTCCGGCACTGGGCGCATCCGGCCCGCGGCTGGTGGAGTCGCTGGCCTTGGCGGCGCTCAAAGCGACGGTGCTGGTGACGGTGCTGCTGGTTGGCGGCCAGTATGTGATGCGCCGCTGGCTGACGGTGGTGGTGCGGCGCAAGAGCAACGAGCTGTTTGTACTCAACCTGCTGCTCATCACCCTCGGGCTGGCGTGGCTGACGGAGTTGGCGGGCCTGAGTCTTGCGCTGGGCGCATTTATTGCGGGTATGCTGATCTCGGAGACCGAGTACAAGCACCAGGTGGAGACGGACATTCGCCCGTTTCATGACGTGTTGCTGGGCCTGTTCTTCATCAGCATCGGCATGCTGCTGGACTGGCGGCTGGTGCTGGAACGCTGGCCGTTGGTGCTGGTTTTGCTGGTGGTGCCCACCCTGTTCAAGGCGGCGCTGGTAGCCGGCATCGCACGCCTTCTGGGCGCAACCTCGGGCGTGTCTTTGCGTACCGGCATTTACCTCGCGCAAGCAGGAGAGTTCGGCTTTGTGCTTCTAACACTAGCCCAGCAAAACGCGCTGGTGCCGCCCGAGCTACTCAACCCGATTCTGGCCGGAATGGTCTTGTCCATGATGGCCACGCCCCTGCTGATCACACAGGCCAACGCCATCGTGTTGAAGCTGGTTAGCAGCGAATGGCTACAGCAGTCCTTGCAGATGACGACCATCGCGCGAAAGGCTATCAACAGCAGCGGCCATGTGATCATCTGCGGCTACGGGCGGAGCGGCCAGAATCTGGCCCGCATGCTTGAGCAGGAACACATTCCCTACATGGCGCTGGACCTGGACCCCGACCGCGTACGCCATGCGGCAGCGGCCGGGCACTCGGTAGTGTTTGGTGATGCTGCCCGCATGCAGGCCCTGATGGCGGCTGGGCTGGCGCGGGCCAGTGCGGTGGTCATCACCTACCTGGACATCGACGGCGCGCTGAAGGTATTGGCTAACACCCGGTCCCACGCGCCACAGGTGCCGGTGATTGTGCGCACCCAGGACGACCTGAACCTGGCCCGGTTACGAAAAGCAGGCGCGACCGAAGTGGTGCCGGAAGCGATTGAGGGCTCGCTCATGCTGGCCAGCCACGCGCTGGCGCTGGTGGGCGTGCCGATGCGGCGGGTTTTGCGCATCGTGCAAGACCAGCGCGATGCCCGTTACAACCTGCTGCGCGGCTTCTTCCATGGCGCGGACGACGACTCGGTGGACGAGCTTGACAACGAACGGCTGTCCACTGTCACGCTGCCCCCGGACAGCCGGCACGCCGGCGAGACCGCAAGCTCTCTGCCACTAGAGGCCTGTGGGGTACGCCTGGTGAGCTTGCGCCGCGCCAGCGGCAAGCAGGCCGCGCTAACCGAAGAGCTGCAGTTGCAGGCCGGCGACACCTTGGTGCTCGGCGGCACGGCGGCGGCGCTGGCGGCGACCGAGGAAATGCTCACCAAGAGCGGCTAGCCTGCCACAATAGCCGCGCGCCTCACCCATCCGAAGACTTTTCCCTTTATGAAATCCATGCAACACCTCAGCATCAACCAATACCTGCGCGACCACATTCGTACCGTGCCCGACTGGCCCACGCCCGGGGTGCAGTTCCGCGACATCACGCCGCTGTTGCAAAACGCCAAGGTGTTCCGGGTACTGATTGATGCCTTTGTGCACCGCTACATGGACCCGTCCATGCGCCCCGATGTGGTGGCGGGGCTGGATGCGCGCGGCTTCATCTTGGGTGCGGTGGTGGCTTATGAGCTCAACATCGGCTTTGTGCCCATCCGCAAAAAGGGCAAGTTGCCGTTCGACACGGTGGAAGAGACCTATGAGTTGGAATACGGAAGCGCCACGGTGGAGTTGCATACCGATGCCGTCAAAGCGGGCGACCGGGTGCTCCTGATTGACGATCTGATTGCCACCGGCGGCACCATGATGGCGGGCAAGAAGCTGCTAGAGCGCCAAGGCGCGGTGGTTATGGAAGGCGCCGCCATTGTGGACCTGCCCGAGCTGGGCGGCTCCGAGAAGCTGCGCGCTGCGGGCCTGCAGCTGTTCACGCTGCTGGACTTCGCTGGTCACTGAGCCTCGGGTGCCGGCAGCGGCGGCTATTTCCCGATACAGAATTTCGAAAAGATCACGCCTAGCAGCTCATCAGCGCCAAATGCGCCGGTGATGGCGTTGAGCGCGTTCTGCGCCAGCCGCAGCTCCTCGGCCAACAAATCCAGCGCGCCGCTGCCGTCTGAGAGCAGCGCGTCCGCTGTTTCCAGATGCGCACCGACCGCATGCAGTGCCTGCACGTGCCGCTGGCGCGCCATGAACATGCCGCCCTGAGCAGGCCGCCAACCTGAAGCTTCCAGCAGCCGCTGGCGCAGCACGTCCAAGCCCGCGCCGGTTTTGGCTGACAGGCGGATGCCACCTTCGCTTCGGCCTCCGCCTCCGCTCTCGTCTGCGCTATCACCCGCGTTCAGCGATGCGGCCCCGGGTGCAGGGACCCACTCCACCGCGTCGGACTTGTTCCAGACATGGATGACAGGCGTCTTTTGGGAGACTTTTTGGGCTATACCGCCCGCTATATCTGCGTCAGCTGCTATATATTCTGTAGCATTGCTGCGGGTGAGGTCGTGCAGGAACAGCACCGCATCGGCGGTCTCCATGGCCTCCCATGCGCGGGCGATGCCGATTTGTTCAACCTCATCGCTACTAGGGCGCAGGCCGGCGGTGTCGATAATGTGCACCGGCACGCCCTCAATCTGAATCGTCTCTTGCACCTTGTCGCGGGTAGTCCCGGCGATCGGCGTGACGATGGCCAGCTCCGCGCCGGCCAAAGCGTTCAGTAGCGAGGACTTCCCCGCATTGGGCTGACCGGCAATCACGACCTTCATGCCCTCACGCAGCAGCGCGCCCTGCGCCGCTTGGGCCAGCACCTGGCGCAAAGCGCTTTGCAACTTGCGCAACTGGCCCGCCGCATCGGCCTTTTGCAAAAAGTCGATCTCCTCTTCCGGAAAATCCAGTGTCGCTTCCACCAGCATACGCAGGTGGATCAGCGCCTCGCGCAGTTGCGCAATCTCGCGCGAAAAGGCGCCCGAGAGGGACTGACTGGCGCTACGCGCGGCCGCCTCAGTGCTGGCCTCAATCAGATCGGCAATCGCTTCAGCCTGCGCCAGATCAAGCTTGTTATTCAAGAACGCGCGCTGGGTAAATTCACCTGGCTCGGCCAGCCGCAGGCCGGAAAGGGTAGGCAAAACGGGCGAAGATACGGTCCCGGCGGAGTTGGGGTGCGCAGCGCTCTCTTTCAACAGCGGCGCGCTGGTCGAGACTTCAAAGCAACGGGCCAGCAGCAGCTGCAAAACGACCGGACCGCCGTGGGCCTGCAGCTCCAGCACGTCCTCGCCGGTGAAAGAGTGGGGCGACGGAAAAAACAATGCCAACCCATGGTCTATCGGCTGGCCTTGTGCATCCTTGAAAGGAAGATAGGTCGCCTCGCGGGGCCGCAACGGGCGGCCGAGCAGGGCGTTGGCAAAGACGGTCAGGTCCTTGCCGCTGATCCGTACGATGCCCACCGCACCGCGGCCCGCCGCCGTGGCAATGGCGGCGATGGGGTCAGCATGACGCGACAGCATCCTGCGCCCCCGCCGGCTATTTGAACTTCGGCAGGTTGAACTCGGGCGGCACGCCCATGCGGGTGTTGATGACCCACTGCTGCGCGATAGACAAAATGTTGTTGGTAATCCAGTACAGCACCAGGCCCGAGGGGAAGAAGAAGAACATCACACTGAAGGCCAGCGGCATGATCCACATCAATTTGGCCTGCATCGGGTCCGGCGGGGCGGGATTGAGCGCGGTTTGCACCAAGCCGGTCAGGGTCATGAACAAGGGGAGGATGTAGTACGGGTCGGGAGTCGACAAATCCTGAATCCACAGCGTCCAGGGCGCGTTACGCATCTCCACGCTGGACAGCAGCACCCAATACAAGGCAATGAACACAGGAATCTGCACCATGATCGGGAAGCAGCCGCCCATGGGGTTGACCTTCTCCTCGCGGTAAATCTTCATCATTTCCTGCTGCATTTGCTGCGGGTTGTCTTTGAGGCGCTCGCGCATTTCCATGATGCGGGGGTTCACCGCTTTCATCTTGGCCATGCTGGCGTAGGCCTTGGCGTTGAGCCAATAAAAGGCTATCTTGAGCAGCAAGACCAGCGCCACGATCGCCCAGCCCCAGTTTTGAAGCACGCTGTGCAGCTGATCAAGCAACCAATACAGCGGCTTGGCAAGAATAGTCAGCCAGCCGTAGTCCTTGAGCAACTCCATGCCGGGCATCAGGGCCTCGAGTTTCTTCTCCTCCTGTGGGCCGATGAACAGCTTGGCATCCAGCGACTTGGTCTGCCCCGGGGCCAACGCATCGAAGGGCGTGATCATGGAGGCACGGTAGCAACAGTCCGCCACTGCCGCGCCCACGTCTCTGGCGTCGAGCGAAAAGGTACGCTTCACATCCGCTGGCAGAAGCCAGGCGCTTGCAAAGTAGTGCTGCACCATGGCCACATAGCCGTTGTTGCTCTCTTTTTCAAATTCGGCCTTGCCTTTTTTGATATCGGCAAACTCCACCTTCTGGTACTTCTTGGCCTCGGTATAAACCGCAGGGCCGGTGAAGGTGGAATAGAAAGAGGACTCGCCCGGCGGCTTGTTGCCGTCACGCACCAGTTGCAGATACAGCTGAGGGCTCAACGGCGCGGTGCCGGTGTTGGTGACCTCGTGCTTCACCGCAATGTCGTAAGCGCCGCGGCGCAGGGTGTAGGTCTTTACCAGCTTGACGCCGGTTGCGGTCTGCGCGGTGAAGCTGATGTTGAGTTCGTCCCGTCCATCCTGGAGGGTTTTGTCCCCGCTCACCGACATGACGGTCTTGTGCGTGGGGAAGCTGTCAGACGTTGCGCCACCAATCAGGCCGGTCTGTGCCTGGTAAAACCGGTCTTTGGCATCCTCAAGCAACACGAAGTTGCGTTGCTTGTCGTCAGAGTCAAGGTACTTCAGGAACTCGGCCCGCACCACGGAGCCGCCTTGGGTGTCAAAGGTGAGCTTGAGCACATCGGTGGTGACTTCAAAGCGCTCGGTGGCTGACGGCGTGGCAGGCGCTGCTGGTGCTTCGCCAGCGGCGGCGGGCAACGGAGCCTGCGCGACCGGCGCGGGCACGCCGGCATCCGCGGGGGCTGCGGGACTGCCCGCAGGGGCTGCTGTCTTGACCGCCGGGGCGGGGAAAAATGTGGCTTGCTTGCCATTGTGGACTTGCCATTGGTCCCACAACAGGACCATGGAGAACCCAAAAATCACCCACAAAATGGTGCGGCGAATATCGTTCATGAAGTTTTCTTCTTTGATGGGGATTGGATCAAGCGACCGAAAAGTCGCGGCGCATTCTCAGGCACGGGATCGTGCCCACCCGCGCACCACGGGTGACAGCGCACAAGCCGCGCGACTGTCAAATAGCTGCCTATTGTCGCACCGTGGCGGTCCAGCGCTTCGAGGGAATACAGAGAACATGTAGGGCTAAAACGGCAGGCGGAGCCCAACCATGGGCTCAAAGAAAAGCGGTAAGCCCGCACGATACCCATGAGCACCTCGCGCATCACGCTGCGGTCTCCGCGCGCTCTGGCGGGGCAGGGCCAGCCGGGGCGGGCACTGCGCCACGGCGTGCGGCAGGCAGCGGCGGCAAGTTGCCCACGATGTTCCCGAACAACTCCAACAGCTCCTCACGCACAGCGGCCTTCAATGCATCGGATGTGGCGCTCACAAAATGCTTGCGGTCAAAGTCGCGACGAAGGCGCACAAGATGGGCTTTGTCTTTCAAGGCGGGGGCAAATTGTCCGCCGAGTTGGTAAATCTGCCGCTTGATGGTGTTGCGCGTGACCGCCCGCTTGGCCCAACGCTTGGGAACCATGGCGCCGAGCCAGATACCGGCAGGTGCGAACAAGGGCGGCACTTCTCCATCTGTAGAAAGACCAACAGCGCAACAATGCATAGCAAAGTGCGCTGTTTTTGAAACCGTGGTGCCCGCCAGAACCGCTTGGAACTGGGCTCGCGTCTGAAGACGATGCACGGCAGGGTTGCTGCCGCCAGTCGATTCCGCTGTCACCAAAAGCAAAAAGCCTTGGTTCGCGAAGCCGGCTTAGACAGCCAGACGCTTGCGGCCCTTGGCGCGACGTGCGTTGATGACAGCGCGGCCACCGCGGGTCTTCATGCGAACGAGGAACCCGTGGGTGCGTGCGCGGCGGATTTTGGAAGGTTGGTAAGTGCGTTTCATGGTATTCCTAACGGCCCCTTCAGGGCTCAATGCGAGCTTCTAAATGCTCGCCGGGTGGGTCTTTTCACCCCGACACAGTCAAGGCAACCGCGGATTATCACAAACTTTCTCAATCAGGGCAACACCTTAGGAAGGATTTAGCTTCTTTTGCGCGAACTGCGCGCGCGTGCCGGCAAAATGTGGATAAAGTATTGATAAATCGAAATTCCCGTCGCAGCAGACGCCAACTATCCACAGAAGCCGACACCCGCAATGACCCAGGGACCCCTCCCCCATTCCCCGGATCCCGGCCACCGGGAGCTCGGGCAAAGCCTTTGGCAGAGTTGCATCGATCAACTCGCCCAAGAGCTGCCGGAGCAGCAATTCAACACCTGGATCAAGCCGCTCACTGCCCTCGTGCATGAGGACATGTCCAGGATCACTGTGTTCGTGGCCAACCGTTTCAAGCTCGACTGGGTTCGCGCGCAATACAGCCAGCGTATTGCGGCTTTGTTAGAAAAGCTTTACGGGCAAGCGGTTGTCGTTGAGTTAGTGATTACTCCGCGGGAAGCGCCGGTGCGGGAAGCCGCCGCGCCGCGGGCTCCTGAGGTGCCCGAGGCTGCAGAGGAACTCGAGGCCGGCGAAGAGCGTTCTGCCGGCACTCCCAAGAACCGGCTCAACAGCATGTTGACATTTGAAACACTGGTCGAAGGCACGGCCAACCGCATGGCGCGGGCAGCCGCCATGCATGTGGCCACTATGCCCGGCCACCTTTACAACCCGCTTTTCATTTACGGCGGCGTGGGCCTGGGCAAAACGCACTTGATGCACGCTGTTGGAAACCGTTTACTTGTGGATAAACCGGGCTCCAAGGTGCTTTACATCCATGCCGAGCAATTTGTGTCCGACGTGGTGAAGGCCTACCAGCGAAAAACTTTTGATGAATTCAAGGACCGGTACCACTCGCTGGACCTGCTGCTGATTGACGATGTGCAGTTTTTTGCCAACAAAGACCGCACCCAGGAAGAGTTTTTTAATGCCTTTGAGGCGCTGCTGGCGAAAAAGTCGCACATCGTGATGACCAGCGACACTTACCCCAAGAGCTTGACAGACATCCACGAGCGGCTGGTCTCTCGCTTCGACTCGGGGCTGACTGTTGCCATTGAGCCGCCTGAGTTGGAAATGCGGGTCGCGATTTTGATCAACAAGGCGCACGCCGAGGGCTCGGAAATGCCCGAGGAAGTGGCCTTCTTTGTGGCCAAAAACGTGCGCTCGAATGTGCGCGAGCTCGAAGGCGCGCTTCGCCGGATCTTGGCCTATTCGCGCTTTAACCAGAAAGAAATCTCCATCCAGCTGGCGCGCGAGGCCCTGCGGGACCTGCTTTCCATCCAGAACCGGCAGATTTCGGTGGAAAACATCCAGAAAACCGTGGCCGATTACTACAAGATCAAGGTCGCAGACATGTATTCCAAAAAGCGGCCGGCCAGCATCGCCCGTCCGCGCCAGATTGCCATGTATCTGGCCAAGGAACTTACCCAGAAAAGCCTGCCCGAAATCGGCGAGCTCTTCGGCGGGCGGGACCACACCACGGTGCTGCATGCGGTGCGCAAAATCGGCGGCGAGCGCCAGCAACTCACTGAATTGAACCAGCAGCTCCACGTTCTGGAGCAAACCCTCAAGGGATGAGCGCAAAAACACCCACCTGCCCCGGTAACTGACTGAAAAAACAGGGAAAATGGCAGGACTAAATGCTTCGCAGAGTTATACAAAGAGGTTGACATGATCGTATTGAAGGCAACGCAAGACAAGGTCTTATCGGTTCTGCAATCGGTGGCCGGGATTGTTGAGCGACGCCACACGTTGCCCATTCTTGCCAACGTACTGCTGCGCAAGACCGGTACCTCGGTGCAGCTCACGACCAGCGACCTCGAAATCCAGATCCGCACCACCGCAGAGTTGGGCGGGGACACCGGCAACTTCACCACCACCATCGGGGCGCGCAAGCTAATCGACATCCTGCGCACCATGCCCTCTGACCAGACGGTGTCGCTTGAATCCAGCCAGAGCAAGGTCATCCTCAAGGGGGGCAAGAGCAAGTTCACCCTGCAGACCATGCAAGCCGAAGACTTCCCATTGGTACAGGAAAGCGCCAATTTCGGCCCGGTATTCAGCGTGCCGCAAAAGACGCTCAAGGATTTGCTCAGCCAGGTGTCGTTTGCCATGGCAGTGCACGACATCCGCTACTACCTCAACGGCAGTTTGTTTGTGGCTGAAGGCAAGCAGCTCAGCCTGGTCGCCACCGACGGGCACCGCCTGGCCTTTGCCTCTGCCACGCTGGACGTCGAGGTGCCCAAGCAGGAAGTGATCCTGCCGCGCAAGACCGTGATTGAGCTGCAGCGCCTCCTGAGCGATGCCGAAGGCGCCATAGAAATGCAGTTTGCCAACAACCAGGCCAAGTTCACCTTTGACGGCATGGAATTCGTAACCAAGCTGGTCGAGGGCAAGTTCCCCGACTACAACCGCGTCATCCCCAAGAACCACAAGAACAGCATCACCCTCGGCCGCGAAGCCCTGCTCAAGACGCTGCAACGCACCGCCATCCTGACCAGCGACAAGTTCAAGGGCGTGCGCCTGAACATCGACCCCGGCAGCCTGCGGGTTGCCAGCAACAACGCCGAGCAGGAAGAAGCGGTCGACGAACTCGACATCGACTACGGCGGCGACAGCATCGAAATCGGCTTCAACGTCACCTACCTCATTGATGCCCTGAGCAATATGGGCCAGGACATGGTGAAGGTGGAGCTGTCAGACGGTAACAGCTCGGCGCTGATCACCATTCCCGACAACACTACCTTCAAATACGTCGTGATGCCCATGAGAATCTGACGCTATCAAAACAGTAGCTGCCCACGCAATCAAACCCCCGCGTATCGGGGGTTTGGTCATTCAAGAGTTTGAGTTTTTTCGAAAAGAAGTGCGCCATGAGTGAAGATAACAAGCCAGGTTCTGCCCCCGACAATGCGGATAACGCGGTCAACACGGGCGAGAGTGGCTCCAACAGCTCCAACTTCCAGCCCACCATCGACACCAACCAGGCCGGCGCGACCGAAGCCTATGGCGAAGGCTCGATCCAGATCCTCGAGGGCCTGGAGGCGGTGCGCAAGCGCCCGGGCATGTACATCGGCGACACCTCGGACGGCACCGGCCTGCACCACCTGGTGTTTGAGGTGGTGGACAACTCGATTGACGAATCGCTGGCCGGACATTGCGATGACATTCTGGTCACCATCCACTCCGACAACTCGATCAGCGTAGTGGACAACGGGCGCGGCATTCCCACCGGCATCAAGCTCGACGACAAGCACGAACCCAAGCGCTCGGCGGCCGAAATTGCCCTCACCGAGCTGCACGCCGGCGGCAAGTTCAACCAGAACAGCTACAAGGTGTCGGGCGGCTTGCACGGAGTGGGTGTGAGCTGCGTGAATGCGCTCTCGAAGATGCTGCGCCTGACCATTCGCCGCGACGGCAAGGTCCATACCTTGGAGTTCAGCAAGGGCTTTGTGCAAAACCGCATCTTCGAGTCGCACAACGGCATCGACGTCTCGCCCATGAAAGTCATCGGCGACACCGAAAAGCGCGGCACCGAGGTGCACTTTCTGCCGGATACCGAAATCTTCAAAGAAAACAACGATTTCCACTACGAGATTTTGAGCAAGCGCCTGCGAGAGCTCAGCTTCCTGAACAACGGCGTGCGTATCCGCCTCAAGGACGAACGAAGCGGCAAGGAAGACGACTTTGCCGGCGCGGGCGGCGTACAAGGCTTTGTGAACTTCATCAACAAGGGCAAAACCGTTCTACACCCCAATGTGTTTCACGCGATGGGCGACCGCCAGAGTGACCAGGGCACCAACATCGGCGTCGAAGTGGCCATGCAATGGAACAGCGGCTTCAACGAGCAGGTGCTGTGCTTCACCAACAACATCCCCCAGCGCGATGGCGGCACCCACCTGACCGGCTTGCGCGCGGCCATGACCCGCGTGATCAGCAAATACATCGAGCAAAACGAAATGGCCAAAAAGGCCAAGGTCGAGGTCACCGGCGACGACATGCGCGAAGGCCTGTGCTGCGTGCTCTCGGTCAAAGTGCCTGAGCCCAAGTTCTCCAGCCAGACCAAAGACAAGCTGGTGAGCAGCGAGGTGCGGGGCCCGGTAGAAGACATCGTGGGCAAGCTGCTGGCCGACTACCTGGAAGAGCGGCCGAACGACGCCAAAATCATCGTCGGCAAAATCATTGAAGCCGCCCGCGCCCGCGAAGCCGCCCGCAAGGCCCGCGACATGACTCGCCGCAAGGGCGTGCTCGACGGCATGGGCCTGCCCGGCAAGCTGGCCGACTGCCAGGAAAAAGACCCCGCCCTGTGCGAGATCTACATCGTCGAGGGCGACTCCGCCGGCGGCTCCGCCAAGCAGGGGCGCGACCGGAAGTTCCAGGCCATCCTGCCCCTGCGCGGCAAGATCTTGAACGTCGAGAAAGCGCGCTACGAAAAGCTGCTTACCAGCAACGAAATTCTTACCCTCATCACCGCACTCGGTACCGGCATCGGCAAGGCCGGCGGTAGCACCGGGGGGGACGACTTCAACGTCGCAAAGCTGCGTTACCACCGCATCATCATCATGACCGACGCCGACGTGGACGGCGCCCACATCCGCACCCTGCTGCTTACCTTCTTCTACCGCCAGATGCCCGAGCTGGTGGAACGCGGCCACATCTACATTGCCCAGCCGCCTCTGTATAAGGTGAAGTCCGGCAAAGAAGAGCTGTACCTGCAAGGCGCCACTGAGCTGGACGGCTTCTTGCTGCGCATTGCATTGGTCAATGCCTCGGTCTTTACCGGCGGCCCGAATGGCACCACCCTGAGCGGCGACACGCTGGCCGAGCTGGCCCGCAAGCACCAGTTGGCCCAGGCGGTCATTGCGCGACTGCAAAACTTCATGGACGCTGAGGCCTTGCGCGCGGTGGCCGATGGCATAGCACTCCAGCTCGACACCGTGGCCGAGGCCGAAGCCTCCGCCGCGGCGCTGCAAGCGAAGCTGATTGAGACCGAGGGTGCTGCCAAGGGCAGCGCCGCCGAAGTGGCCGCGGAATTCGACGTCCGCACCGACAAGCCGATTTTGCGCATCAGCCGCCGCCACCACGGCAATGTCAAGAGCAGCGTGCTCACCCAGGACTTTGTCCACGGCGCTGACTACGCGACCCTCGCAGACGCGGCCAACACCTTCCGCGGTTTGCTCACCGAAGGCGCACGCGTCATGCGCGGAGAGGGCGAACGGCAGAAAGAGGAAAAGGTCTCCGATTTCCGCGAGGCCATGGCATGGCTCATCGGCGAAGCCGAACGCACATCCAGCCGCCAGCGCTACAAGGGCTTGGGGGAAATGAACCCCGAGCAACTCTGGGAAACCACCATGGACCCCACCGTGCGCCGCCTGCTGCGCGTGCAAATTGACGACGCCATCGAAGCCGACCGCGTGTTCACCATGCTGATGGGGGACGAAGTGGAGCCGCGCCGCGACTTCATTGAAACCAATGCGCTGCGGGCCGGCAATATTGATGTCTGACATCCACCGCATCCACCCCGCCGCCCAATGGTCGGACGCGGTGGTGCACAACGGGGTGGTGTATTTCGTGGAAGTGCCCGAAAGCGGCGCCGACATCACCAGCCAAACGCTGGCCCTGCTAGCCCAGGCCGAGCGAACCCTTGCCCTGGCCGGCAGCCACAAGAGCCGCCTGCTCATGGCCACCGTTTACCTCAAGGACATGGCTGACCGCGCTGACTTCAATGCGGCTTGGCAAACCTGGTTGCCCGAAGGCTGCGCCCCGGCACGGGCCTGCGTGCGCGCCGAGATGGCCAGCCCGGAGTACCGGGTGGAAATTGCGTTTACAGCTGCGGTAGGCTGACGGAAAGAGCCTCGGACAGTACCCGTTTTTGATGCTCCAATCGGCCTCAGGGCCCGTCAGGTATGCGCAGAGCGCTCCTAAAAAAGGAGCAAATCACCTCTAGCCAAATTGTGCAACGCTTCCAGTCTGCCTTGGTTTTCAGCGCAGATAGTTCTAAAGCCTTCGCTGATGCGCATGTCGGCAGCTGCTGAGCGCCAAAACTGCAAGGCCGCGACGCTTGCGTCAAGCCAGATCGCTCGGTCCTGGGGGGCGGGCAGCGCGGGAGCGTACATCGAGGTCGGCAACTCGCCCCCAGCCAGGGGCGCGTATTGCATAGGCAACATATCGTAGGTCGGCGCGAGCTGCACAACGCCGTTACCGGGCAGCAGGCTGAGGTTTCCATGGTGCATGTCGGTATTGGCAATCAGCTTGCCGAACCACCACAGGCGCTGGACCACCGCCAAGCTGTCGGCGTCCAGCCAGCCCTGGCTATTAAGCAAGGCGGCGGCTTCAGGCCAGGTGTTGCTGCCGCGGGGGCCGATAGCCGCCTCCAGTGTGGACAGGCTGCACAACGCGCTTCGCCCATGGGGGCCGTGGCGGTCAAAGCGCTCCACCTCTAGAAACGTACGGCCGGCGTGCTGAAGTAGGCGGCTGCGTGCGCTGCGCGTACCGGGGAGGTCTGCAGCCGCTTGCAGGGCGAGGTGCTCACACACCAGCAAGTCGGCCCAGCGCTGCACGGTGGACGAGGCATCGGCGCCAGAGAACTTGACGATCACATGCGGCGTGTCGGACGCCACCCCGGGCGGCACAGCGCGCCTCGCAGTGAACTTAGGGAACTCGCCCCCCGCGCTGGAGCCGGGTACGCCCCGCGCACTGGCTTGCACAGCAAGGTCAGCATAGGCTTCTGCCACATCGGCATCCGCGATCAGCGGCTCGGGTTGAGCCTTAGCGTACAGCCAGGCCTGCAGCGCCATGTCCCCCAGAATCAGGTTGCCCGATGTGTCGGTCCCGGTCGCGCACACGATGTGCAACACATCATCATCCCCCCAGGACTGCGGCGAAGGCGCAACGCCCAGAGTAGCCGCATGGCGCAGCGCAAACTGCCGCCCCAGATAGCCTTGCGGCCGCATGTCCTGTAAGGGGTAGGGTAGGCCAAACGGCCAAAGGCCATCCGCGACTTCTTCGTCCACCGGCCAGCCCATAGCCGCCACATCCAAACAAGTCCCGACAGGCGCCAGCAATTGCACCAACCCCGCGGTGTGGGCCTGGCCCGCAGCGTCGATACGGTAGAGCGGCATTTGCGCCCACTGCCCACGCAAACTGCGGCGCAGAAAGTAGCGCGTGCGCCCCGCCCGGCCCCAGCGCATGACCTCTTCGGCCGATTCGCCGGCAACCTCTGCCAACATGCGCAGCATAGTGGGCCCACTGACACCGGCCAACTCTGCCAGCTCTGCGGCCTTCGCTCCGGGCTTGCGGCGCAACAACGCAGGCAGCTGATCGCGGGCAGAGGAGTTCTTAGGACGCATAGGTTTTGACGCGGGTTTTGATTAGATTTTATCGGCCAATTTGAGATAGACAGAACGTTCTTTTTTCAAAAGTTTTGATTAGTTTGTGCCGTAGATAAATGTCCTTAAGTTCGCCAACGTACAGCCACGGCCATTCGGACGGTTAGGGTTCAACTTTCAACCAGGCACATGTGCCGGAAAGAGACCCCTTATGAAATCAATTCTTATAGCCGCCGCTGTATCAACACTGGCCGCTTGCACGTCCATGCCAGCAGCTGACCCGATGTGCGCCTAGCACATGAAGATGATGAAAGACACCCAGCAGAAATGAGCACCAAGACCCCGGCCTGGAAGGGCCTTAGGATGACTTAAACGACTGTCCAGGCGCCGTTGTTGCGACTGGACGCGATCGCCGAATCTACAAAGCGCAGGCCATGGAGCCCGTCGGCAGCGTCGGGGAAAAACAAAGCGAGCGGATCCGGGGGAGTGCCGCTTCGGCGGGCGGCGATGGTGTCGCCGGCGTCGGTGTAGAGGGTGGCAAACGCTTCGTGAAAACCTTCGGGGTGGCCTGCTGCTATGCGGGACGCGCGCGCTGCCAGCGGCAAAGTGCCCGGCCCACGAGGCGTGCGCAACTGGGCCGGCGCATCCAGCGGCTTAAAGTGCAGGACTTGCGGATTCTCCTGCTGCCACTCCAGACTGCCCAATGCGCCGCTAACGCGAATACGCAGGCCGTTTTCCACGCCCGCCGCTGCCTGCGTGACCCAAAAATTGCCGCGCGCCCCATTGCTCAGGCGCAGCAGCGCGCCGGCGTAATCGTGGGCCTGGCGCCCAGGCACGATGGCGCCTACGTCAGCCGCCACTTCCGCCACCTCCAGCCCCGTGATAAAGCGCAACAGGTGGTGGGCATGGGTGCCTATATCGCCCAGGACCAGTGATGTTCCTCCGCGGGCGGGGTCCTCTTTCCAGGTCGTGCGGCCCGGACCGGGCTTGGCGCGGCCCCCCTGCACATAGTCCACTTGTACCAGCCGCACATCGCCCAGCATGCCCTCCAGCACCATCGCCTTGGCTTGGCGCACCATGGGGTACCCGCTGTAGTTGTGGGTCAGGCAGAAAACCAGGCCGCTGGTCCGCACCTTGTCATGCAGTGCCCGGGCCTCTACCAGGGTGTTGGTCATGGGTTTGTCGCAGATGACATCCATGCCGTGGTCGAGTGCCAGCATCGCAAAGCGATAGTGGCTGTCGTTGGGGGTCATGATGGCGACCACATCAGCGCCATCGCTGCGTGCGGCTTCCGCGTTGATCAGGCTGTGACCATCGGGATAGCTGCGCTCGGGCGGTATGCCAAGGCTCATCGAGGCGACCAACGATCGCGCGGGATCGGAAGAAAGGGCGCCCGCGACGAGCTCGTAGCGGTCGTCGAGCCGTGCAGCCTGGCGGTGCATGGCCCCGATAAAGGAGCCGGGTCCGCCGCCAATCACCGCCAGACGCAGGCGGCGCCCCATGAGTCGGATGACAGTGTTATCGGCCATCCGGAGGGTGCCGATTCAACGGCGGGGCGTCATGGGCCCGCGGCCTTCAATGTGGCGGAAGTTGATGCGGCCCTTGCTCAAGTCGTACGGTGACAGCTCGAGGGACACGCGGTCGCCCGCCAGAATACGGATGTGGTTCTTGCGCATCTTGCCTGCGGAGTAGGCAATCAGCTGGTGGCCGTTGTCTAGCGTCACGCGAAACCGCGTGTCCGGCAGGACTTCGTTCACCACGCCCATCATTTCAATCAGATCTTCTTTTGCCATAAAACTTCCTGTGAACCTCTATGTTACTGGGGGCCGGTGGCGGCGTGAACCCAATGGATCCCTTGTGCAATTGCAAATGTTGCGGCTGCAGAAGGCGTTGAAAAGTCGTCGTGAAAAATCATGACTCGATCGGTTGATGCGCTACCGCGTCCGCTGGCGATCGATACTTGGGCAGCAAAGCGGCCACTTTGGAGTGGTTTGCTGCAGGCGGCAATGCGGTATTTGCCGATGATGACTGGGTGTGAATCGTCAATCTTGTTGTGGTTCTGAATCATTAAAAATACAAACGCACCGGCCACGGCAGAGGCAATGTGCTCATTAGGAGAGAGTAGCTGTCGGTCCGTGGTTTGCGTCGCTGCGGAAGCCGGATCGGAGCTGGATTGGGCTCTCCGCTGCCGGGAGAAAGATGTGACTTGCGGCTTGCAAACACACTGCCAATCGCTTTTTGGCGACCCCGTAATGTAGCATGGGGGTGCGCAACGGCGAAATGAGGAACGATTCAAGGCATGAAGCTCTGCATTGTGGATAACGACACGCTGGACGCCACCATGGCGCCTGTGTACGGCAGCTACGGCCTGATGCTCGAAAAAGTGCTACGCCATGCGGGCGCTTCTCACTGGGAGTTTCACCATTTTTCAGCCCTGCTGGGCGAGTATCCCGGGCGCTTTGAGGATTTCGATGCCGTGCTGCTGACCGGCAGCAAGGCTGATTCGTTTTCAGAGGAACCCTGGGTGGTTGAGCTGCGCCGGCGGGTGACCGAGTTACTGGCAGGTAACACGACATTGTTGGGCGTTTGCTTTGGCCATCAGCTGATTGCCTTGTGCATGGGGGCGCCAGTGGGCCGCGCGCCGCAAGGCTGGGTTACGGGGCTGCATACCTATCAATGGCATGCGCCCGATATGTTGAACGTTGAGCGCGATCGTTTTGCGCTGTTGGCCAGCCACCAGGATCAGGTGCTGGGTCTTCCCGAAGGGGCGAGGCTACTGGCGAGCAGCCCGAGTTGCCCGGTAGCTTCTTTTTCCAAAGGCAGAGCGGTTTTCTGTGTCCAGCCGCATCCTGAGTTTGTGGAAGATTACAGCGCGCACCTGCTCCACAAACGGCGCGCGGTATTGGGAGACCCGCACTACACGGCCAGCCTGAACAGCCTGAAGCGGGGGCACGAAGGCTTAGAGTTTGCCAAACTGATGGTGGCGTTTGCCGAAGGGCGGGGCGCGTGATGGAACTTGACCGCTTTGACAAGCAAATCCTCGAGGTCTTGCAAGCCGAGGGCCGTATTGCCAATCAGGACTTGGCGGACCGCATCGGTCTGTCGCCGTCGCCCTGTTTACGCAGAGTGCGGGCCTTGGAAGAGGCAGGACTGATCACCGGCTACCGCGCTCTGCTGGATGCTCGAAAGCTCGGGTTGTCGCTGATTGCTTTGGTTCACATCTCAATGGACCGGCACACTCCTGAACGGTTTGCGAATTTTGAGGCCAGTGTGAGCGTGCTTCCTGAGGTGCTGGAGTGCTTGCTAATTACCGGCCAGGACGCGGACTACCAAATCAAGGTCGCTGTCAAAGACATGGACCACTACCAGTCCTTGTTGCTTAACAAGTTGACCCGCATTGAAGGCGTCACCGGCGTGCATTCCAGCTTCGTGTTGCGCCGTGTGGTGGACCGCACGGCTTTGCCTCTTTTGTAATTTCAAGGGTCTGGCAACCCCTGGACAGGGCCGACCGATTAGCGCGCGTCCGGCAGCTCGATTTTGACTTCGAGCACTTCCAGATTGTCCATGCGTTCCAGGTTGACCTTGATGTCATCCGGATTGATGTTGATGTACTTGCTGATTACTGCCACCAAATCGCGTTGCAAGGCCGGCAGGTAGTCCGGCTCAGCGGCATTGCGACCACAGCGCTCGTGTGCCAGGATGATTTGCAGCCGTTCTTTGGCAACGCTGGCAGTCTTTTTCTTCTCACCAATCAAAAACGAAAGAAATGACATAGCCTTATTTCCCTCCAAACATGCGCTTGAGCAAACCCTGTTTGGGCGCTTCGATAAAACGCATGGGCTTGTCGGCACCGAGGAACCGGTCGATCACGTCTTTATAGGCTTCGGACACATCACTGCCCTTCATATGGACAGCGGGCACGCCTTGATTGGATGCTTGCAATACCGACTCGCTCTCCGGAATGACACCAATGAGCTTGATACGCAGGATGTCCTGAATGTCTTCCAGCGATAGCATTTGTCCCTGGTCTACCCGTGCCGGGTTGTAGCGGGTAATCAGCAAGTGTTCTTTGATCGGCGCTGCACCATCCATAGCACGCTTAGTTTTACTGGACAACATACCCAGAATGCGGTCTGAGTCGCGCACCGAAGACACCTCAGGGTTGGTAACCACCAAGGCTTCGTCAGCGAAATGCATGGCCATCAAAGCACCTGTTTCGATGCCGGCCGGAGAGTCGCACACGATGTATTCAAAGTCCATGGCGGCAAGGTCGTTCAGTACCCGCTCTACGCCGTCCTGCGACAGGGCATCTTTATCACGAGTTTGCGACGCAGCGAGGATGTAGAGGTTGTCGCACTGCTTGTCTTTGATCAGCGCCTGGTTCAGGTTGGCTTCGCCGTGGATGACGTTGATCAAGTCATACACCACCCGACGCTCGCAGCCCATGATCAAGTCGAGGTTTCGCAGGCCCACGTCAAAGTCAATAACGGCAGTTTTGTGGCCACGCAGGGCCAAGCCAGTGGCAAAGCTGGCGCTTGTCGTAGTCTTTCCCACGCCGCCTTTGCCGGATGTGACAACAATAATCTTGGCCATAAGAAGCAGGTCTTTCGAGTAGAGGTGAAACGTTACGCCTTGAGGGCTTCAATCAGAAGTTTTTCCTGACCGTCTTCGCTCAGGCGCACTTGGGCGGGTTTGCCATGAACGTCTTTCGGAAAGGGATTTTCGCTGGTTCTATACACGCCGGCGATAGACACCAACTCCGGCTCTAGCGATAGCGCAAAAATACGCGCCTGGGTATTGCCACGCGCTCCGGCCATGGCCTTCCCGCGCAAGGCCGCATAAACATGAATATTGCCATCGGCAACTACTTCAGCGCCTTGGTTGACCATTGCAAGCACCACCAAATCGCAGCCCTTGGCATAGACTTTCTGACCGGATCGCAGAGGCCTATCCACCACCATGGTGCTGGGGCCCGGAATTTCGCGGTTGACTTCTTTGACGAAAGCTTCTTGGGAGACTTCCTTGGAAGACTCTGCAATCGGCTGGGTAACTGCCGATTTTTTACGGGAAAGCTCCGTGTCCGCCTGAACCAAACCCGCGTTCGCAATCGCATCAGCCCACGCAGCGCTAGCGCCTCGCACCGCCACTGGCACCAACTGGCAGTCGCGCAGTGCATCGACCAAGGGCGCTAAGGAAACATCCGCCGTCTCTGGCAACCCATCGGATGGCATAAGCGACAAATCCAGTACAAGCCCGTCACGCTCAAAAAAATCAGGGCTTTCTCCTTCCGGCCCGAAGGCGGCGTGTAGCTCGCGGGCTACTTCTGCAAAGTCCGCTGACTTCACCATCAGGGCCACCAGTGGTAGCTGGGTGCTCTTAATCTCAAAGGTTTGTCTGCTGGATGCGGATGAGCGCTCGGCGGAGGTGGCGGGCATGGAGGGCTGAAGACGATGGGGTGTGAACGGGCTCAAATCTTACTTGATGAAACCGAGCTTGCGCTGCTGGCAAGCTCACTTTTTGAAGATATGCACACGATTTGTAAACATTTTTTTGTATTCTTAAAAATGTGAAAAAGGTTGTCCCTTTATATCTCTCTTTTAGTTAAATTAAAGATAGTAGTAGTAGATAGAGCACGACTGTCATTGTGGATAAGTCATAAATACTGTTATTTTTCAATGACTTAGAACAAAATTTATCCTGTGCGTGACCATGGTCCGGTGATGTACTGCGATCTTGGATAAATCGCAAAGCATAGAAAAATTTGTGGATAACTTTTATTTTTGCCTTCATCTGTTCACAGCTTTATCCTCAACCAGTTTTTTGTTGGAAAGTAGCGTTCCATCCATACCGGCTTATGAGAAAACAGTGAATCAATGCCTAGATGACAAGGCCCTGTATGTTGAGGGTTAGGCTAAAGCTCAGCGAGAAGGTGGAAAAGAAGCATGGGGTGACCCGGTAAAATGAGTCTAGGAGCCTTGTAGGATTCACTGTTGTGTCGCTCGTCGTGAGAGAGGCTCAGGGCTCTTGAAGGATGGCCCTTCAGGTTTGGGGGCCACAATAAGAAAAATCGCAATGAGCATGATGTCCATGATGCGTCAATTCACCATTCAACTGCGTATGCTGAGAGTCGCCGCTACAACTGGTCTGCGGGAGCAAGCTGACGCTCTGGCACGTGTGGTATCCCAGTTCACGCTTCATGGCAGCTGCGGCTGACGTTGGTGGAGCACGATAGGCAAGCGCTGCCCACGCAGCCCCTACAAACGCCGGAGATGGACGCTCGCAGCTGGGCGCTGGCTGTGGCCCTCTCGCTCGGGGCTGCGGTGTCACTTGGCATTACCCGCTTCGCTTACGGGCTCCTGCTGCCAGCGATGCGTATCGATTTGGGTTGGAATTACACGCTCGCCGGCGCTATGAATACGGCCAATGCGCTGGGCTATTTTGTTGGTGCTTTGCTCACCCCGCGTTTGTTGCGCAGCCGTGGCCCCGGCGAGCTGCTTTGGGCCGGTGCGGCGGCGGCCACCGTGTTCATGGCCTTGAGCGGTTTTTTCACCGATGCAGCGACTCTGTTGGTGCAACGCTTTGCTGCCGGAGTGGCTAGTGCGGTAGTGTTTGTGGCTGGTGGGTTGCTGGCTGCGCGCTTAGGCACGCGGTATCCGGGGCGAGGCGGGCTGCTGCTGGGGATGTACTACGGCGGCACGGGGGTGGGCATTGTCCTGAGCGCCCTGCTGGTGCCGTGGTTGTTGGATTTGTATGTTGCCCAGCCGCATGGCTGGCAGTGGTCCTGGTGGGCGCTGGCGTTGGTTTGTGCAGCGGGCTCGGTGGTGCTGGTGTGGCCGGCCCGCGAGATGTCACGCTGGGCTCTGCCGACAGCTCCGGCCGGTAATGCCGGTCCCCAGACATTCCGCTGGGCGGATTTTCGTTTTGGGCTGGCGGGCTACACCTTGTTTGGCGTCGGCTACATCGGTTACATGACTTTTGTGGTGGCACTTTTGCGTGTGCAAGGCAGTACGGCGCTGGCGGTCACGGTGTTTTATGCGTTGCTGGGATGTGCGGTGGTGGCGTCGGGACGTATCTGGGCCGGGCTGTTGGACCGGCACCGTGACGGGCGGCCCCTGGGCACGCTGAATGCATTGCTGGGCTTCGCTACCATCCTGCCCGCGCTTACCGATTGGTGGCCGGTAGTGCTGGGGTCCGGCTTGTTGTTTGGCGGGGTGTTTTTGTCGGTGGTGGCTTCCACCACCGCGTTGGTGCGGCACAACCTGCCACCTGCTGCGTGGGCGGCTGGCATCAGCGCATTCACCACCGTGTTTGCGGCCGGCCAGATTGCCGGCCCTACCGTGGTGGGTTGGATTGCGGACGGGCCCGGCGGCCTCGCGCGGGGGTTGGTGTTTTCGGCGCTTGCGCTGTGGGCCGGCGCTGCCTTGGCGGTACGCCAAAAAGCGCTTTAACAATATCTCCAAAAAGGCTGCTGATACGGCGCGAACGCCCGTAGGTATTGCGTAGGTAGCTATAAATTTGTGAGTGAACCGTTGCGGGGCTGGCCTGCTGGACGGGCTGGCCGGTAAAATCGCGACCTCTCTCTTTTGATGGCGCTCGCTGGACCTCCCTGTTGTCCGCCCGCCTACACCCGCACCATGTTGTACCCACAAGAATTCGACGTCATCGTTGTCGGAGGCGGCCATGCCGGCACCGAGGCAGCTCTTGCTGCGGCCCGCATGGGTTGCAAGACCTTGCTCTTAACGCACAACATCGAGACCCTCGGGCAGATGAGTTGCAACCCCAGCATTGGTGGTATCGGCAAGGGGCATATGGTCAAGGAGGTGGATGCTCTGGGTGGGGCCATGGCATTGGCCACCGACGAGGCGGGCATTCAGTTCCGCATCCTCAACGGCTCCAAAGGCCCGGCGGTGCGCGCCACCCGCGCCCAGGCCGACCGCGTGCTGTACCGCGCGGCGATCCGAAAGCGGCTGGAGAACCAGCCCAACTTGCAGCTTTTTCAGGGCGCCTGCGATGACTTGATCGTCGAAGGTGATGCTGTGACAGGGGTTGTGACGCAAGTGGGC
>NZ_CAMCVG010000022.1 GCF_945881795.1 Rhodoferax sp. OV413 | reverse complement strand
CAGCGCCAATTTGCTCCAGCTTGCGGGCGCTTAATAAATTCAGCTAAACACGGACCCGCCTTCTGGCGCAACAACCCGGCCCGCGTTTAGCGTTGCCGGGTTTTGTTTTTATGTTGATTGCTTCTCCACAGTCCATGCGTTTTGATGCTCCTTTGCCCCTGCAAAGCGGCGCGTCCATCCATGGCTACTCTTTGACGTACGAGACCTACGGCGCGCTCAATGCCGAGCGGTCCAACGCGGTGCTGGTCTGCCACGCGCTCAACGCTTCCCACCATGTGGCTGGGGTTTACGCGGGGCAGGCCAAATCGGAGGGCTGGTGGGACAACATGATCGGGCCGGGTAAGCCGGTGGACACCGACAAGTTCTTTGTCATCGGCGTTAACAACCTCGGCTCGTGTTTCGGCTCCACCGGCCCGATGCACGCCCACCCCGACACCGGCGCGGTGTACGGCGCAAATTTTCCGGTCGTCACGGTGGAAGACTGGGTGAATGCGCAGGCGCGCCTGCTGGATGCCCTGCGCATCCAAACCCTGGCAGCCGTGCTGGGCGGGTCTTTGGGCGGGATGCAGGCGCTGAGCTGGTCGCTGCAATACCCCGACCGGCTGCGACACGCGGTGGTGGTGGCCAGTGCGCCTAGCCTGACGGCCGAGAACATTGCGTTCAACGAGGTGGCGCGCCGCGCCATCGTCACCGACCCCGATTTTCATGGGGGGAACTTTTACGCAAACGGCGTGCTGCCCAAGCGCGGCCTGCGCATCGCCCGGATGATCGGCCACATCACCTACCTCAGCGACGATGTGATGAACGAGAAATTCGGTCGCGCGCTCAAGGACGCGGTGCAGGCCAGCGCCACCGGTTACAAATACAGCACTCAGGATGTGGAGTTCCAGATCGAGAGCTACCTACGCTACCAGGGCGACAAGTTTGCCGAATACTTTGACGCCAACACCTACCTGCTCATCACCCGTGCCCTCGACTACTTTGACCCCGCCAAGCCCTTCGGCGGGGACCTGAGCCGCGCGCTGGCGGTTGCACGGGCCAAGTTCTTGCTGGTGAGCTTTACGACCGATTGGCGCTTCAGTCCCAAGCGCAGCCGCGAGATGGTCAAAGCCCTGCTGGACAACCGGCGCGAAGTTACCTACGCCGAGATTGACGCGCCGCATGGGCATGATGCGTTTTTGCTCGATGACGCCCGCTACATGGGCGTGATGCGCTCTTATTTTCATAGCATTGATGCGGCGGTGAACCGCGCAGGAGCCGACGCATGAGCGACATCACCACACAGCGCGCCATTGCCAGCCTGGTGCCCGAAGGCGCCCGAGTGCTCGACCTGGGCTGCGGCGACGGCGCCATGCTCGACTACCTGCAGCGCGAGCGCGGTTGCAGCGGCTACGGCGTGGAACTCGACGACGCCAATGTGCTGGCCTGTGTGAAACGCGGCGTGAATGTGCTGCAGCTCAACCTCGACGAGGGCCTGGCCGTGTTTGAAGACGTGAGCTTCGACGTGGTGCTGCAAATCGACACCCTGCAGCACCTGCGCAATGCAGAAACCATGCTGCTGGAGACCGCCCGTGTGGGGCGGGTCGGCATTGTGGCTTTTCCAAATTTTGCCCACTGGCCCAACCGCCTGAGCATCTTGCGCGGCCGCATGCCGGTGACCAAGCGACTGCCCTACCAGTGGTACGACACGCCCAACATCCGGGTTGGCACCCACGCAGACCTCGCAGGCCTTGCCGCCCGCAATGGCCTGCGCGTGCTCGACAGCTTCGGCCTGCAAGAAGGCCGCACGGTGCGGGTAATGCCTAACCTGCGCGCCGGAACCTCGGTGTACAAACTGGCACGTTAACTACTTCGCCGCCCCCACTGCGGCCGCCTGCCATGGACGCAGAATCCACCCTCAGCACCTTCACCGCCGTGGACGGCGACAACCTCGCCGTGCAGGACTGGCCGCTGGACCCCGACGTGCGGCTGCGGGGAATGGTGCTCATCGTGCATGGCCTTGGCGAACACGCCGGGCGCTACCAGCATGTGGCACAGCGGCTCAAGGGCTGGGGCTTTGCGGTGCGTAGCTACGACCAGTGCGGCCACGGCGAGAGCAGCGGCGCGCGGGGCGGCCTGCCCAGCGACACCCGCCTCCTTGATGACTTGACCGACCTCATCGACAGCACCCGCGCCCGACTGCCTGCCGGCACGCCGCTGATACTGCTGGGCCACAGCATGGGCGGGCTGGTGGCCGCGCGCTTTGTGAGCTTGGGGCTGAGGGCGGTGGATGCGCTGGTGTTGTCGTCGCCCGCGCTCGATACCGGCATGAACCCCTTACAAAAATTACTCGTCGCTGTGTTGCCGCGCATAGCGCCCAACCTGCGGGTGGGCAACGGCTTGAATGCGGATTTTTTGTCGCACGACCCCGCGGTGGTGCGGGCTTACCGGGCCGACCCGCTGGTGCACGACCGCATCTCGGCGCGGCTGGCCCGATTTTTTGCGACCGAAGGCCCCGCAACGATTGCCGCCGCCCCGCAGTGGAATCTGCCAACCCTGCTGCTCTATGCGGGGGACGACCGCCTGGTCAACCCGCAGGGCAGCCGTCGGTTTGCCGCGGCCGCGCCCGCCGATGTTGTGCGCGCAGTGTGCTTTGAGGCGCTGTACCACGAGATATTCAATGAGCCATCCGGCGGGACACCCAATGAAAAGGGAGTCGAAGCAGACGGCGAACTTGGAGGCGAATCAGCAAGCCATCCGGTGTTCGAAGCACTGCGCACCTGGCTGGACCAGCGTTTTTAAGTCGGAAGAGTTGCCGCGGATTGCGTCAGCAGAGCCAGCGCTGTGAGCGCCGCAGTTTCAGCCCGCAGCACCCGCGGCCCCAAAGACGCCGCACAAAAACCGGCGGCAATGGCCGCGTTCTCCTCGCCCGGGCTCAGGCCGCCTTCGGGCCCTGACAAAAACCACACCGCAGCCGGTTCAGCCCGCTCCGACCCGGCGGCCTGCCGCACCGGCAGGCTCCCCTCCCGCAGCGACAAGAGCAGGCGCCTGCCACCAGGCGGTGGCATGGCGCTGCCTTTGAGCCACTGCGCCAGCGTGCGCAGGGGGTGAATCGTCGGCACACGGTTGCCGCCGCACTGTTCGCAGGCCGCGATGGCCACGCTTTGCCAGTGGGCTACTTTTTTGTCGGCGCGCTCGCCGCTGAGCTTGAGCACGCTGCGCTCAGTCATCAGCGGCTGGATGCTGGCCACGCCGAGCTCGGTGGCTTTTTCTACCAGCCAGTCCATGCGCTCGTTGGCCGGCATGCCCACCGCCAGGTGCACCGCGCAGGCCGGCTCGCGGGGGTTGCTGCGGCCCGCGCCCACTTGCACCTGCACATCGCCGCGGCCCATGCGGGTGATGGTGGCGTCAAACTCGGCATCGCTGAGTCCGTCAAACAGCGTGATGCTGTCGCCGGGCTGCAGGCGCAGCACCTGCACATGCCGCGCCGCGCCGGCGGGCAGCTCCAGCACGGCTTCTGGGGCGAGCGCCGTGGCGCAGTGAAAACGGGGCATGACCTATGAACGCCCGAAGGCGAACACATTCGGCACCTCGATGCCCTCGACCTTTTCCACCAGCCGCAGCAGCGGCTTGAGTTGGATGTAGCGGCCGCAGGTGCTGCGGATGTAGTCAATAAAACGCGGCGTGTCAGCGAGGTACTTCGGCTTGCCGTCGCGCAGGGTTAGTCGGGCAAAAATGCCGGCGATCTTGAGGTGGCGCTGCAGGCCCATCCACTCCACCCCGCGGTAAAACGCGCCGAAGTCGTCGCCCACCGGAAGGCCGGCTTTGCGCGCTTTCTCCCAATAGCGGATGGTCACGTCCAGACAAAAGTCTTCTTCCCAAGTCAGAAATGCGTCGCGCATCAGGCTGGCAATATCGTAGGTGATGGGGCCGTAGACCGCGTCCTGAAAATCGAGCACGCCCAGGTACTGCGCGCCGGCGGGCAGCGCGGAGCCAGCGCCCGCGTCGGGCACCATCAGGTTGCGCGGCATGTAGTCGCGGTGAACAAACACGCTGGGCCAGCCCAGGTTATCTGCCAACAGCAAAGCAAAGCTGTTGTCCAGCGTTTTGCGCATCGCCGCGTCCAGTGTGAACTGCCGGTGGCGGCCGATGTACCACTCCGGAAAAAGTTCCAGCTCACGGCGCAGCAAAGCCCCGTCATACGGCGGCAGCACCCCGGGTACCGACGCCTTTTGCCACGCAACCAGCGTGTCGACCGCGTTCAGGTACACGTCCAACGGGGGCTTGGCGGGGTTGATGGTTTGCATCATGGTGCGGCTGCCCAGGTCGGTCAGCAGCATGAAGCCTTTGGCCTCGTCCCAGGCCAACACCTCGGGCGCGCGCAGGCCGGCATCGCGCAGCAGCGCAGCAATGTCCACAAAGGGCTTGGAGTTCTCTTTGTCGGGCGGCGCGTCCATGATGATCAGGCTGGTGAGCCCGCCGTTCACCAAAGCGTTGACCCGGAAGTAACGCCGAAAACTCGCATCCGCCGAAGCCAGGCCCAGCGTGTGCGGCTGCAGCCCGTGATTCGCTTGCAGCGCGCTGAACCATGCGTCGAACTGCAGGCCCCGCTGCGGATCGCTCCAGTCAATGGGTTGAGGCGAAGCGGAAGCGGCTTGGGACAGTTTTTGAGACGGGTCAGGCACGCCGGAAACGGGCAGCGGCTGGGGGAGTTTTTGCGGGCTTGGGGTCATGGATAATCGATTCTACAAAGCCATGCGCCGCCGCCCCGGGGTGACGCTGGAAGGCTCCGTTGTCCAACCTGTGCACATTGCCCCTCGCCCCATGCGTTTTCCCTTGCGCGCCCTGCCCCCCGGGGCGCCCGACTGCCGGCCCCCGCTGACCCGCCTGGTGGTCATGCGGGAGCTGCTGCTGGCGGCACCCCTTGCACTGGCTTTCGCACACATACCGGCCATCGCGCAAGACAGCACCAGCCAGGACGAACCCCTGCGCCTGCAAAGCACCCCGTTGCTGGAAGACAAGATCAATCGTGCGCAGCAAGAGCACGCGCCGATGTTCCTGATGGGCGAGCAACTCAGCGGCCGCCCCGACCTGGAAACCATCGCCCAGGGGCAGGCCGAGATGCGTAAGCCCGGCACGGTTATCAAGGCTGACCGGCTGGAGTACTACGCGCCCGACGATCTGGCCCGCGCCAATGGCAATGTGCGCATCAACCGCAACGGCAACGTGTTTGAAGGCCCGGCCATGGAGCTCAAGGTCGACGCCTTCGAGGGCAGCTTTGAGGCGCCGCGCTATCACTTTCTGCAGAACGATGCGCATGGCGAGGCTGCGCGGGCCCAGTTCTTGGATGAGAGCCGCACCAAGGTGCAGCAAGCGAGCTACACCACATGCCGCCGCAAGCCCGGCCCCGACTGGGTGCCGGACTGGGTGCTGCGCGCCAGCGAGATGGAGTTCGACCGCGACGAAGATACCGGCGTGGCGCGGGGTGGATCGTTGTATTTCAAGGGCGTGCCCATCCTGCCGGTGCCCGCCATCAGTTTCCCGCTGACCGAGGGGCGCAAGTCCGGCTTCATGCCGCCCACCATCGGACTGGACGATGTCAACGGCAGCCAGGTCAGCTTGCCTTATTACTGGAACATCGCGCCCAACCGCGACGCCACGGTCACCCCTACGGTAATGAGTGCGCGCGGCGTTGATGTAGCCGGCGAGTTCCGCTTTCTCGAGCCCACCTATTCCGGCGTGCTGCGGGGCAACTACATGGCCGCCGACAAGCTGCGCAATGCCGACCGCTGGGGTGCCACGCTCAACCAGACCGGTAACTTGGCCACCGATATCGGCAACGTCGCCTACCTGCTCAACCTCAACCGGGTGAGCGATGACAACTACTGGAGCGACTTCAGCACCAACGGCGCCCTGCGCTCGCGCACGCTGGCGGCCGACGTGCGGGCCACCTGGGCGCGTTCGGGCTATACCGTGCTGGGCCGCTCGCTGCGCTGGCAAACGCTGCAGTCGGCGACCTCGGTGATTACCCCGCCCTACGACATGACGCAGGTCAACGTGCAGCGCGGCCGCCTCAATGAGCAGGGGTTTGACTGGTCGGTGCAGGGCGATGTGGCGCAGTTCGAATCCGACCGCAGCCTTACCTTGCAGCCCAATACCCAGCGTCTCTACGGATTGGCGCAGGTGAGCCGGCCCTTTATTGCGCCCGAGGGCTACATCACGCCAAAGCTGCAGCTGCACACGACCACCTACCAGTTTGACAGCGTGCTCTCCAACGGAAACCGCTCGGCCGACAGCACCGTGCCGACCTTCAGCCTGGACGCGGGGCTGGTGTTTGAGCGCGAATCCGGCTGGCAGGGGCGCGATCTGGTGCAAACGCTGGAGCCCCGAATTTTTTATGTGCGCACGCCCTTTCGTAATCAGAGCATCCTGCCCAACTACGACACCGCCGCGAGCGACTTCAACTTTGCCAGCATCTTCACTGAAAACGCTTTTGTCGGCCACGACAAAATCTCCGACAACGACCTTCTGACTTTCGGCCTGACCACCCGTTTCATCGAGGCCGAGACCGGCGAGCAGCAGGCCCGCTTCGGCGTGGCCCAGCGCTACCGGTTTGAAGAGCAGCTCGTTACCCTGAATTCCGCCACCGCGCCGGCGTTGGCCGGCTGGAGCGACGTGTTGCTGGGCGCCGGCGTGAACCTCTCTCGCCAGTGGGCGGTAGACACCACCGTGCAGTACGACCCCACCACCGACCAGTCCAGCCGCTCCACCCTCGGCGCCCGCTACACGCCGGCGCCTTACCGCGTGCTCAACGGCGCCTACCGCTTCCAGCGCAACCTCAGCGAGCAGATCGATGTGAGCTGGCAGTGGCCCCTGAACGATATGTGGGGCGATGCCGACGGCCAGAGCGGCACCGGCCGTGGCCTGGGGGAGGGCCGCTATTTCAGTGTGGGTCGTTTGAACTACAGCCTGCGGGAGACAAGGCTGGTCGATACCCTTTTGGGCGTCGAGTACGATGCAGGCTGCTGGCTGGCTCGGGTGGTGGTCGGCCGGGTGCAGACCAGCGCCACCTCCTCGACCAGCAGCATCAAGTTCGAGCTGGAACTCATCGGATTCACCCGCCTGGGCCTGAGCCCCCTGGAGGCCTTGAAGTCCAACATCTCGCGCTACCAGAACCTACGTGAAACAGCGCCAAGTAACAGCCGCTTCAGTAACTACGATTGAACGCCATGAACCCTAGTCTTCGCGCCTTGGCACTGGCCTGCCTGCTTACTGCCGCAGCGCCGGTGCTGCTTGCCCAGTTAGCGCCAGCGCTGCTAGCCCAGCCTGTGCTGCCCGGCCCGCCTGCCGTGGCCGGCGACTACATCCTCGCGGTGGTGAATTCCGAGCCCGTCACCTTTCAGGAACTCAACCTCGAAGTACGGCGCATTGCCCAACAAATGGCACGCGAGGGCAAGAAGTCCCCGCCCGAGGCCGAGCTGCGCCAGATGGTGCTCGAGCGGCTGATCAACGACAAAGCGCAGCTGCAACTCGCCAGTGAGCAGGGCATTCGCATCGACAAGGCCGCAATCGAGCGCGCGGAGCAAAACGTAGCTAGTCAGAACGGTATGGATGTGCCCACCTTGCTCCAAAGCCTGGCCAGAGACGGCGTCTCGCCCGAGCGCTTTCGAGCCAGTCTGCGCGATCAGTTGACCCTCTCCCGCCTGCACGAGCGGGAGGTGGAGTCGTCCATCAAGATCGCCGAGGCCGATGTGGACCGCGCACTCCTGGAGCAACAGGCCAACAACGTCGACCCGTTCACGCAGGAAATCAACCTCGCCCAAATTCTGATCGTGCTGCCGGAAAAGGCCGGCGGTGACGAGGCGGCAGCCCTCTTCATGAAGGCGCAGCGCGCCGTAGAACGCGCCCGCAACGGCGAAGATTTCGCCAAACTGGTGCAGGAGCTTTCCGGCGGCGACCGTGCCAACGGCGGTCAGATCGGCTTGCGTCGGGGCGACCGACTGCCCCCGGTATTTGTGACCGCTACACAGCAGCTGCAGGTCGGCGAGGTGTCGGACGTGGTGCGCACGTCGGCGGGTTTCCATGTGCTCAAACTGATCGAGCGCAAGGCGCCCGAGCGGCTGGTGCAAACCATGGTGCAGACCCGGGCGCGGCATATTCTTCTGCGCCTGTCGCCCCAGTTCAACCAGGCGCAGGCTATTCAGCGTCTGAACCAGGCGCGGCAGCAGGTGGTGAGCGGTCAAACTGATTTCGCCGGATTGGCGCGCAAACTCTCACAGGACGGATCAGCCGAACAGGGCGGCGACCTGGGCTGGGCCTCGCCGGGCATGTTTGTTGCGGAGTTCGAAGAAGCCATGAACAGCTTAGCCACCGAGGGCGCCATCAGCGCGCCGGTAGTCTCGCGCTTTGGCGTGCACCTGATTCAGCTCGTTGACCGGCGCCGCGTTGAGCTCAGCCCCCAACAGATCCGCGACGCCGTGCGCGCCAAACTGCGCCAAGCCCGCTATGAAGATGCCTACAGCAACTGGGCCCGCAACGTGCGCGCCCGCGCCTTTGTAGAAATGCGAGAGGCACCGCAGTGAAGCACCTGGCGCGCAAGCGCTTCGGGCAGCATTTCCTCTCGGACGCGGGCATCATCGATGCGATAGTGCGCGCTATTGACCCGCAGCCCGGGCAGCCCATGGTCGAAATCGGCCCGGGCCTGGCAGCCCTGACCCAGCCGCTGGTCGAGCGTCTCGGCCGCCTCACCGTCATTGAGCTGGACCGCGATCTGGCCAAGCGCCTGCGCGAGCATCCGCAGCTTGATGTGATCGAAGACGATGTGCTGAATGTAGACTTCGCCCTCATAAACACTGCGCGGACTGCTCCTGAAAAGATAGTAACCGGCGCAACTGCCGCGCCCAAGCTCCGGGTCGTGGGCAACCTGCCATACAACATTTCCACGCCGATTTTGTTCCACTTGCTGGACCGGGTGGACTGCATCCAGGACCAGCACTTCATGCTGCAAAAAGAGGTGATTGACCGTATGGTGGCCGCGCCCGATACCTCGGACTTCAGCCGCCTGAGCGTGATGCTGCAGTGGCGCTACGCCATGGAGGACGTGCTCTTTGTGCCGCCCGAGAGTTTCGATCCGCCGCCGCGCGTGAACAGTGCGGTGGTGCGCATGCTGCCGCTGGAAGCGCCGCCGGTGCTCAATGTCGGCTTGTTTTCCGAGATGGTGCAGGTCGCCTTCAGCCAGCGACGCAAACTGCTGCGCCACACGCTGGGTGCCTGGCTGGACGCCCGTGGCTTTGCCGGCCACTTTGATGTGCAGCGCCGCGCGCAGGAGGTTCCGGTGCAGGAGTACGTGAACCTGGTTCAAGCGCTAGAAGCGGCCAAGGCGGCGTAGGCGCTTGCATTGACCCGGAGACATGTCGGGTTTGAAGCGCGCAGCACTTTGCGGCGCCCAGAAAAAAGGCCTGTCAGCGACAGGCCTTTTGCTTAGCCGGCGCGGGCGCTCAGGCCGCTGCCAGCCAGTATCCCGCGTTAAACGGGCTGCTCATGCGCAGCGCCAGGGGGGACACGTCCAACAACTTGTCGGTCGGCATCTTTTCTCCGGCGTCGGTGGTGGGCTCTGCCAGGGCGATGTTGGCCACGGCGTCGCTGCTTGCCTCTTTCGCCCGTTCTGCTTGGCTGGTGTGTGCAGAACGGGCTACAGAAAAGAATAGAAGCATCGGAATGGAATTTTCCGGTCCCCCCAGAAATCCGCAGTGTCACGGAAGATGTCGAGCAGCTGCTCGCGGGCTTCCTTGTCGAACTTGACGTTGGCGGGGATGTGCTCCAGCACGGCCACAAAACCGGGCTGGGGGCCCGACTTATGGACCGGGTCGGTCAAGTTGTCGTAAAGGGCATCAAAGTTCCTGCTCACGGTGGTCGGCAGCATGAACTGCTGGCCGATCATGTCAAGCACATCCTGCTTGGTCTGGGCGTTGGCCAGGTTGGCATACAAAAAATGGTGACCCAGGCCCTGGGCAGCTTCCTGCAGGTCCGAGACACGAAAAGCGCGTATCGATTGAACGATATTGGTTCTGACAGTTCGAAGTGGCATTTCCATCCCCGATTCTCTTTCTCTAAGTACAAGATTCATCTCAAGGCACGATCTTGCGAAAACTCGCATAGTGATCGGCAGTGTAAAAACAGGCGTGTGGTGCGGTGACAGTCAGGCCCCCGCACACAATTCTTCGGGCGCCCCGGTGGGGGACGCCTGGCGTTTTGACCGTGTATTCGCGGTAGTAACCCCGGGCTTGCAATGGCAACAGCCGCTCCCGATTACCGAAGACGACACCATCTTTGCCGTAGGGGAAAGGACCACCTTGCAGAACCAGCTTGTAGGTCACTTGGGCTTGGGGGGGAAGGCTGGCCAAAGGGACCGAGACTTGCGCCGCATCACTGCGACCTTCTTTGGCCCATGCAGCACCAGAACTCAGCGCCACCGCAATAAACAAGCCAGTGAGTACTAACTTGAAAGAACCCTTGTACACCCCGAACCCTTTACGACTATCGCAGGCAAAACCGAAAAGCGAAGCGCGTAGTGTCACGGATTCGGCATAAAAAAGCAAGGGCTTGCTCAAAAAATAAGCAAACCTTTGGCCCGTCGCGCCCGCCTCGGCGCCGGTCGGCGGCCCCGCAGGGCGCACCTTTTTAGCGCGTGGCGTTGGCGTCGGCGACCGTCAAGGCGGTCATGTTGACGATGCGGCGCACAGTGGTGCTTGCAGTCAGCACGTGCACCGGCTTGGCCGCGCCCAAAAGCACCGGCCCGATGGCGATATTGCCGCCGGCGGCGGTTTTAAGCAGGTTGTAGGCGATGTTGGCGGCATCAATATTGGGCAGCACCAGTAGGTTGGCGTCGCCATGCAGGGTACTGTTGGGCATCAGCGCCTGGCGCGCGACACCGTCCAGCGCCACATCGCCGTGCATCTCGCCGTCCACCTCGAGCCAGGGGGCCTGCACGCGCAGCAACTCCAGCGTGCGGCGCATTTTGACCGCGCTCGGCTCGTTACTGCTGCCGAAGTTCGAGTGGCTCAGCAACGCAGCTTTGGGCTTGAAGCCGAAGCGCATCATTTCCTCCGCCGCCATCACGGTGATCTCGCACAGCTGCTCGGCAGTGGGGTCGTAGTTCACATGGGTGTCGACCAGAAAAATCTGGCGGTTGGGCAGCATCAGGCCATTCATACAGGCATAGATCTGTACGTCTTGCGGTGTGCTCGGGCTGCCGCCCTGGCGCTTGCCGATGACCTGGTCGATGTATTGCAGGTGGGTGGCGGTCGTGCCCCAGGTGCCGCAGATCAGCCCGTCCACATCGCCCTTGTTCAGCAACATGGCGCCGATCAGGGTGAGGCGTCGGCGCATCTCGATTTTGGCGATCTGTACCGTCACGCCTTTGCGCTCGGTCATGCGGTGATAGGTTTGCCAGAAGTCGCGGTAGCGGTGGTCCTGCTCGACGTTTACCACGCTGTAGTCCACGCCCTCTTTGAGGCGCAGGCCGAATTTCTCGATGCGCTCGCTGATCACGGCGGGGCGCCCGATGAGCGTGGGCAGCGCCAGCCGCTCGTCCACCACAATTTGGGCGGCCCGCAGAACGCGCTCGTCCTCACCCTCGGCATAGGCCACGCGCTTCTTCAAGGCCTTTTTGGCGGCGTTGAAGATGGGCTTCATGGTGGTGCCCGACGCGTAGACAAAGCTTTGCAGCTTTTCGCGGTAGGCGTCCATGTCCTGAATCGGGCGCAGCGCCACGCCGCTGTCGGCCGCAGCCTTGGCAACTGCGGGCGCAATCTTGATCATCAGGCGCGGGTCGAAGGGCTTGGGGATGAGGTAATCGGGCCCAAACGCCAGCTGCTCGCCGGCGTAGGCTGCTGCCACCACTTCGCTCTGCTCGGCCTGGGCCAGCTCGGCAATCGCGTGCACTGCCGCAATCTCCATCTCCAGCGTGATGGTGGACGCACCTGCGTCAAGTGCACCGCGGAAGATGTAGGGGAAGCACAGGACGTTATTGACCTGGTTGGGGTAGTCGGTGCGGCCGGTGGCCATGATGGCGTCGTCGCGCACCGCCTTGACTTCTTCGGGCAGGATTTCGGGCGTGGGGTTGGCCAGCGCAAAAATCAGTGGCCGCGCAGCCATGGACTGCACCATGTCCTGCTTGAGCACACCGCCGGCCGACAGGCCGAGGAAAATGTCCGCCCCCACAATCACTTCACGCAGGGTGCGTGCATCGGTTTTCTGGGCGAACTGGATCTTGTCGGCATCCATCAACTCGGTGCGACCTTCATAGACCACACCGGCCAGGTCGGTCACAAAAATGTTTTCCCGCGGGATGCCCAGCTTTACCAAAAGGCCCAGGCAGGCCAGCGCCGCAGCGCCCGCGCCGGAGGTCACGAGCTTGACCTGTTGGGGGTCTTTTCCTGCGACCTTCAGGCCGTTCAGGATGGCCGCTCCGACGCAAATCGCAGTGCCGTGCTGGTCGTCGTGGAAGACCGGAATCTTCATCCGCTCGCGCAGTTTGCGCTCAACGTAAAAACAGTCGGGTGCCTTGATGTCTTCGAGGTTGATGCCGCCGAAGGTGGGCTCGAGCGAGGCAATGATGTCGACCAGCTTGTCGAGGTCGTTTTTCTCGTCGATTTCAATGTCAAACACATCGATGCCGGCGAACTTCTTGAACAAGACGCCCTTGCCCTCCATCACCGGCTTGGCCGCCAGCGGCCCGATGTCGCCCAGCCCCAGCACCGCGGTGCCGTTGGTAATGACGGCGACCAGGTTGCCGCGGCTGGTGTATTTGAAAGCGTTGTTCGGGTCCTTGACGATTTCCTCGCAGGGCGCGGCCACGCCGGGCGAGTAAGCCAGCGCCAGATCGTGCTGGTTAATCAGCTGTTTGGTCGGGCTGATGGCGACTTTGCCGGGCGTGGGGAACTGGTGGTATTCGAGCGCTGCCTGCCGCAGCTGCGCCTTTTTTTCGGCGGAATTGGAAACCGGGGGATGGGGCGTGAGCGGCTGAGTCGGGTCTGTCATTCGTCTTCCTATGCGGCTGGGCACGGCTCAGGGTCGAGGGCCGCAGCGCTGTAATGGGCTTTGCATTGTAGACCTCGCTTACCAGGGGCTTACCGCTGCTGTGTGCGGTGTTATGCGAATGGCGTATGGGGTTATGAAGGCGCCTGCGGACCCCTTCACGCTGGCAGCCCCATTACGCTGAAGGGCATGCAGCAGCCAGTGCCTCTTGCAAGTTGCCCAGCTGCACCGGCTTGCTCAGGAAAGCATCCATGCCCGCAGCCATGCAGGCGGCGCGGTCCTCGGGGTAGGCATTGGCGGTCATCGCAATGACCAGCGGCTGACGCAGAAGGGGCAACGCGCGCAGCGCGCGGGTCGCGCTGAGCCCATCCATTTCGGGCATCTGCAGATCCATCAGCACCACGTCAAACTCCGTTTTCTGCAGGTATTGCAGCGCCAGCAGGCCGTTCTCCGCCTCCTGCAGCGGCGGGCAGCCCAGCTGCTTGAGCTGACTGCGGGCGAGAAAGCGGTTGATGGGCTGGTCGTCTACCAGCAGGATGCGCAGGTGCGACAAATCAAGCAGCGCCCCACCTCCCGCGGCCCCTGCGCCTGCGAGCGGCTCGCCGTCCGTCGCCGGTGCATCGCCCGTCTGCTCCGCGAGTGGCGCGTCCAGCCTGAGCCCGGATGCTGGCAGGGTGAAGCAGAACTCACTGCCCACGCCATCGGTGCTGCTGACGGTCAAGTCCGCCCCCATGCGCTCCAGCAAGCCCCGGCTGATGACCAGGCCCAGCCCGGTCCCGCCGAACTTGCGGGAGATGGAGCTGTCGCCCTGCTTGAAGGGCTCAAACAGCTGCCCCGCCACTTCATGGCTCATGCCGATGCCGGTGTCTTTGACGGCGCATCGAATGCCCTGCGGCACGCGGCGCATGCTGACCTCCACCGCGCCGCTCTGCGTGAACTTCAGGGCATTGCCCACCAGATTCATCCACACCTGCCGCAGCCTGCTGGGGTCTCCGATGGCGCGCGCAGGCACTGCGTCGTCAATCAGGCTGTGCAGGCGGATGCCCTGGGAGCGGGCCTGTGTCTGAAACAGTGCGAGGGTGTCCTGCACCACCCGGCGGGGGTCGAAGGCAATCTGCTCGAGCTCCATCTGGTTGGCCTCGATCTTTGAGAAATCAAGGATGTCATTGATGAGCGCCACCAGCGCCTTGCCGGCGAGCAGGATGTTGTCCACATAGTCGCTCTGGTCGCGGTTGAGCGGCGTTGTCAGCAGCAACTCGGCCAGCCCGAGGGCTCCGTTCATGGGCGTGCGGATTTCGTGGCTCATCATGGCCAGAAAACGGCTCTTGGCCACATTGGCTGCCTCGGCCTGCAAGAGGGCGGCGCGCAGCTCGGCGGTTCGTTCACTGACGCGCTGCTCCAGCGCCTGGTTGGCCTGGAACAGGGCCAGGCTTTTTTCCTCGAGCAACTGCTCTGCGTCTTTACGGGCTGCTTTTTCCCGCTCCAGCCGGGCTTGCAGCCGGCGCAAGGCCTCCTGAGGGTCGGTCGGCGGTGGTGGCCCCGGCTCGCTCACCGGCTCAGGCCTTGTTGCGCAGCTCGAAGCGGATAGCCCCGTCGGGCAGATTGACACGGGTCACGGTGACCGGGTCGCCGAAGTGGGTCACGGCGCCGCCGATCAGCCCTTCGGCCAGATCCCCGAAGTGGCGCGGCGAGGCGTAGAGCATGTCCAGACCATCGGGGCGGCGCGTGCAGTCAAAGCTGGGCAGCTGGGCGTCGGGGTACAGCTTGCGCACTTCGGTGTGGATGATGGATTCGATGCCGTACAAAAAATCCAGCGCCGATGTGACGCCATGGAAGAAAGCCGGATACAGCGAATGGAACCGGCCGAACAAGTGCGTACCGAAGGTGTGCACCAGCGCTGGAACCGGCAAACCCGAGCGCTGAGAAAGTGCCACCACCATGCCGACGAGCTCGGTGTGGTCGTAGGTTCCTACCGCGGTGTAAGCGCCGCCGCTGGGCGGCGCGCTGTCCGAAATGATGTCGTCCACCATGTCAGCCGAGAACTTGTCCTCCACCATCTCCAAGAACTCGGTAAAAACCATGCCTTTCATCGCCGTCTCCCCTGCTATCTTGTTAAAAACCGAATTGCAAACTTGCAATCTGCACACTTTATAGCGCACAGCCGCTTTGCAGTTCGAAGTTCGCAGCCCGCGTCCCGTCAGCCGCGCATCAACGCTTCGATGGCATCGGCCTCCACCGGCACGCCGCGGCTGATGAGTTCGCAGCCCGCGTCGGTCACGATGGCGTCGTCCTCAATGCGAATGCCGATGTGGTGGAACGCCTCGGGCACGCCGGGCGCGGGCCGCACATACAGCCCGGGCTCCAGCGTGAGCACCATACCGCTTCGCAAAACCCGCGAGGGCCGGTTCACGATGTCGGCGCCGGTGATGGCGTCTTTGCGCACTTGCGCGCTCCCCCGTTCTGCGGGCTCGGTGTAGGCGCCGCAGTCGTGCACATCCATGCCCAGCCAGTGGCTGGTACGGTGCATGTAAAACGGGAAATAGGCGCGCTTTTCCATCACGTCGTCCACATTGCCTACGGCGCTGCGATCCAGCAGACCCAGGTCCAGAAGCCCCTGCGACAGCACGCGCACCGCAGCCTCGTGCGGGTCGGTGAAGCGGGCGCCGGCGCGGGTTGCGTCCACCGAGGCCACCTGCGCTGCCAGCACCACGTCGTAGAGCGCGCGTTGCGGGCCGGTAAAAACGCCGTTGGCCGGGAAGGTGCGGGTGATGTCGCTGGCGTAGCCGTCGAGCTCGCAGCCCGCGTCAATCAACACCAGTTCGCCGGAGCGCACCGGCGCAGCATCGGCGCGGTAGTGCAGCACGCAGGCGTTGGCACCGGCCGCCACGATGGAACTATAGGCGGGGTACTGCGAGCCCTGCTGGCGGAATTCGTGCAGCAGCTCCGCGTCCAGATGGAATTCGCGTACGTCTTGTCCGTCGCGCAGCATGCGGGCGCAGCGCTGCATGGCGCGGATATGGGCTTCCGCGCTGATTTGGGCGGCGCGGCGCATGGTGGTCTGCTCGTAGGCGTCTTTGATCAGGCGCATCTCATCCAGCGGCCCGCACAAGTCGCGCACCTGCTCGGGAACCAGCGCGCCAAATCGCGCACGGGCGCGCAGGCCGCTGAGCCAGCCGTCGATGCGGGTTTCCAGGCCGGTGTGGGTGGCAAAGGGGTACCAGACCGCGTCGGCCCCGTCGAGCAGTGCAGGCAGGCGCTGGTCGATGGTGCCCACCGCATACGCTGCGCTCACGCCCAGCGCCGACGGCGCAGCCTCGGGCCCCAGGCGCAGCCCGTCCCAGGTTTCGCGCTCCAGGTCCTTGGGCTGGCAAAACAGGGTGCTGCTGCCATCGCCCTGCACCACCAGCCATGCATTGGGTTCGGTGAAGCCGCACAGGTAGTAAAAGTAACTGTCAAAGCGGAACAAAAAGTCGCTGTCCCGGTTGCGGGCCCGCTCGGGCGATGTGGGCAGCACCGCCACACCATGGGGGCCGATGTGGGCGGCAAGGGCGGCGCGGCGGCGCGCGTAGTCAGGGGAGGGGGCGTTTTGCGGGTTCATGGGGCGTGTAAGAGGGTGTGAGGGGTGCGAGGGTGGTCAAGTGGTCAAGGGCATGCGTTGAGTTCGGCCAGGCGCTCGGGTGTTCCGACATCGGTCCAGCGGCCAGTGTAAATCTCGGCACTTACCCGCGCGCCCCGCATGGCCCGGCGCAAAAGGGGCGCGAGCGCCGCTTTGACGCCCTGCGGGTTGCCGTGCGCAATATCGCACCATGGGGGCTGAAACAGCGCGCGCCGGTAGAGCGCAAAGCCGCTGAAGGTATATCGCGGGCCGCGGCTCTCCAAAGCGGGGGCGGGGATAGTGTCCGCATAGAGATCCGCCGATGAACCCGCCGATGGATCTGTGCAGACTCCGATGCCGTCTGCGTCCACCTCGTCCAAGCCAAAGTCGCCCGTCGGGTGGTGGGCGGGGTTGGGGACCAGCCACAGGTGGGCCAGCCGGTCGCTTTGGGCAAAGCGCTCCAGTGCCTGTGGGCTCAGCGCCAGGTCCGGCGCAAACACATCGCCCGCCAGCGACCAGAACACCCCACCTAGCTGCGGCAGCGCGCGGGCAATGCCGCCGGCCGTCTCGAGCGCTTCGCCAAAATCGCGCCCCTCGTGCGAGTAGCGCAGGGCCATGGTGGGGGAGTCGGCGGCATGAGTTTGCTCCGAATTCAGGAGCGCCTCACGCAATATCCATGAGCGTTCAAGCCGAAAAACACTTCCAAAATTCGCCTCTATCTGCTCCCCCAGCCAGGCCGTGTTGACGAGCGTCGCCGGGCATCCGGCCGCCGCCAGCGCCTCCAGGTGATACTGCATCAGCGGCTTGCTGTGCACTTGTAAGAGGGGCTTGGGCGTGGTGTCGGTCAGCGGGCGCATGCGCTCGCCGCGGCCGGCGGCCAGCACGATGGCAGAGCAGGAGGGGGCGAAGGGGGCGGCGTCAGCAGACATGAGAAATGAGCATAGCCCAAGCGCGGGCGCGGTGAACGAGCGCGACCCTTTTTTACGCTATAGCCACCGTCTGACCCCGCCGGTAAGCGCAGGCTGCTCCTAATTTGCTAGCGGCTGCCGACCGATACCGCGCCGAAGATGCTTTGCGCTTCGCGTGGCAGGCCGCGCCAGTAGACCGGGTTGCCCTCCACCTGCGCGCCCAGGGCCGCCGCCGCGTGCCAGCCCCAACGCGGGTTGTAGAGAAAAGCCCGTGCCAGGGCGATGAGGTCGGCCTCGCCTGCTTGCAGAATGGTCTCGGCCTGCTGCGCTTCTGTGATCAGTCCCACGGCGGTGGTTGTCATGCCGGACGCCTCGCGGATGCGCTTGGCAAAGGGCACCTGGTAGTTGGGCCCGATGGCAATTTTTTGCTGGGGCGACACCCCGCCGCTGGAGACGTGAATGAAATCGCATCCCGCCGCCTTGAGCCGCTGCGCCAGCACCGCACTTTGCTCCACATCCCAAGCGCCTTCCACCCAGTCGCTGGCGGACAGGCGCACGCCCAGCACCCCCTGGTAGGCCTCGCGCAGCGCGCCAAACACTTCCAAGGGAAACCGCATGCGGTTCTCGAGGCTGCCGCCGTAGTCGTCGGTGCGCTGGTTGGCAATGGGCGAGAGGAATTCGTGCATCAGGTAGCCGTGGGCAGCGTGCAGCTCGATGGCGTCCACGCCCAGCCGCTCACTGCGCAGCGCCGCCTGTACAAACGCCTTCTTGACCCGTGCGAGGCCTTCTGCCGAAAGTGCAGTCGGCGCGCTCTCGTGGGGCAATTGCGGCAAGGCCGAGGGACCCTCCGGCTGCCAGCCGCCCTGCTCGGGAGTGAGCAGCTGGCCGCCCTTCCAGGGCACGTTGCTCGAGGCCTTGCGGCCGGCGTGCGCCAGCTGAATGCACACTGCGGTGCGGGGCGCGAGAGCGCGGGCACGGTGCAGCTTGTCAGCCATGGCCGCTTCGGTGCGGTCGTCCCACAGGCCGAGGCATCCGGGGCTGATGCGGCCCTCGGGCTCCACGCCGGTAGCCTCGATGGTGAACATCGCCGCCCCGCTGTTGAGCAGGTTGCCCCAGTGCATCAGGTGCCAGTCGGTGGCCTCGCCGTTGACAGCTTGGTACTGGCACATGGGCGCCACCACAATGCGATTGGGCAATACGAGGCCGCCGCGTGGCGACGAGAGGGTCAGGGGGGTAAAGAGGAGGCTCATGCACAAAAGCATAGCGCAAAGCCCCCCGGCGCCCGTGTCACCCGCGCCGCTAAAATCGTGCCCTCTAGTTGCGCGCCCATTCTTTCCCACCCCCTCACCCAACCCTTGGAGTTGCCCTCAATGGCCCCCACCCTCCCCACCAAAGACATGGCAAACGCCATCCGCGCACTGGCCATGGACGCTGTGCAGCAAGCCAATTCCGGCCACCCCGGCGCGCCCATGGGCATGGCCGACATGGCTGTGGCCTTGTGGGGCGAGCACCTGCGCCACAACCCTGCCAACCCGCTGTGGGCCAACCGCGACCGCTTTGTGCTCTCCAACGGCCACGGCTCCATGCTGCTCTACGCGCTCTTGCACCTCACCGGCTACGACCTGCCCCTATCGGAGCTGAAAAACTTCCGCCAGATGCACAGCAAAACCGCCGGCCACCCCGAAGTGGGCGTGACCCCCGGCGTGGAAACCACCACCGGCCCGCTGGGCCAGGGAGTGACCAACGCGGTGGGCTTTGCCTTGGCTGAAAAGCTGTTGGCTGCCGAGTTCAACCGCGATGGCCACACTGTGGTGGACCACCACACCTATGTGTTTCTGGGCGACGGCTGCCTGATGGAAGGCATCAGCCAGGAAGCGATTTCTCTGGCCGGCGCCTGGCGCCTGAACAAGCTGGTCGCGCTGTACGACGACAACGGGATTTCGATCGACGGCAAGGTGGCCCCCTGGTTCATTGACAACACCGCCCAGCGCTTTGAAGCCAGCGGCTGGAATGTGCTCGGCCCCGTTGACGGGCACGATGTGGCAGCTGTGTCTGCGGCTATTGCAAAGGCCAAGGCCAGTGCCGACAAGCCCACCCTCATCATCAGCAAGACCCACATCGGCCAAGGCAGCCCCAACCGCGTAGGGACCTCCAAGGCCCACGGCGAGCCGCTGGGCGCCGAAGAAATCGTGCTGACCCGCCAGGCGCTGGACTGGAACCACCCGCCCTTCGTGATTCCCGAGGGGGTGTACGAGGCCTGGAGCGCGGTGGCCCAGGGCACGCAGGATGAGGCTGAGTGGAATACCTTGTTCGCGTCGTACCAGGCCGCCCATCCCGCCTTGGCCGCCGAGTTCTTGCGCCGCATGGCCGGCGCCCTGCCCAAGCACTTTGACCAGACCGTGGTCGATGCGGTAGTGGCGGCCCACCAAAAAGCGGAAACCGTGGCCAGCCGCAAGGCCAGCCAGCTGGCCCTGACCGCGCTCACCGCCGCACTGCCCGAGCTCCTGGGTGGCAGCGCCGACCTGACCGGCTCCAACCTCACCAACACCCCGTCCACTCCCAGCTTCCGGGTGAACGCGCAGGGCGAAGTGGTCAAGTACCCCCTGACCGAAGGCCTGAGCAGCCCGGACGACCGCATCGGCCGCCACATCAACTACGGCGTGCGTGAATTCGGCATGGCAGCCATCATGAATGGCGTGGCCCTGCACGGCGGCTACATCCCCTACGGCGGCACCTTCCTGACCTTCAGCGACTACAGCCGCAACGCCATCCGCATGGCAGCCTTGATGACGCAGCGCGTCATCCATGTGTTCACCCACGACTCCATCGGTTTGGGCGAAGACGGCCCCACCCACCAGTCTGTGGAGCACGCAGCCAGCCTGCGACTGATTCCCAACCTCGATGTGTGGCGCCCCGCCGACACGGCGGAGACCGTGGTGGCCTGGGCCGTGGCCCTGCGCAACCAGCGCAAGCCCACCGCCTTGCTGCTCAGCCGCCAGAACCTGCCCTACGCGCCCAAGTGCTCCTCCGCTGCAGCGCCCGACGCCTGCGGGCTGGACGCCATCAGCAAGGGGGCCTATGTGCTCTCCGAACCCGCAGATGCGGGCATCAAGAAGAAGGCGCAGGCCGTCCTCATCGCCACCGGCTCCGAGGTGCAACTGGCGCTGGCCGCGCAAAAGCTGCTGGCCGAGCGCAAGATTGCGGTGCGCGTGGTCTCCATGCCCTCCACCACCACATTCGATGCCCAAAACGCCGCTTACAAGGCCACCGTGCTGCCCGCCGGCGTGCCGCGTGTGGCGGTTGAGATGGGCGTGACCGCGGGCTGGTGGAAATACGGCTGCGCTGCGGTTGTCGGTCTGGATACGTACGGTGAATCCGCTCCGGCGCCGGTACTGTTCAAGCACTTCGGCTTCACGCCCGAGAACGTGGCCGACACCGTGCGCGCGGTGCTGGGCCGCAAAGCCTGATTCCCGTCGCTGACGGGTACTTATCGTTTTCAGTCTCCTTTCTTTTCTTCGAGGTTATTCATGGCAATCAAAATTGGTATCAATGGTTTCGGTCGGATCGGCCGTATGGTGTTCCGCGCTGCGGTGCAAAACTTCAACGACATCGAAATCGTCGGCATCAACGATCTGCTCGAGCCCGACTACCTGGCCTATATGCTGCAATACGACAGCGTGCACGGCCGCTTCAAGGGCGAGGTGTCGGTGGACAACGGATCGTTGGTCGTCAACGGCAAGAAAATCCGCCTGACCCAGGAGCGCGACCCCGCCAACCTGAAGTGGGCCGACATCGGCGCCGACATCGTGATCGAAGCCACTGGCCTGTTCCTGACCCACGAAACCGCCCAAAAACACATCGACGCCGGCGCCAAAAAGGTCATTCTTTCTGCGCCTTCCAAGGACGACACCCCCATGTTCGTGTTCGGCGTGAACGACAAAACCTACGCCGGCCAGGCCATCATCAGCAACGCCAGCTGCACCACCAATTGCCTGGCCCCGCTGGCCAAGGTTATCAACGACAAGTTCGGCATCAAGCGCGGCCTGATGACCACCGTGCACGCCGCCACCGCCACCCAAAAAACTGTGGACGGCCCCTCCAACAAAGACTGGCGCGGCGGCCGCGGCATTCTGGAAAACATCATCCCCTCCAGCACCGGCGCGGCCAAGGCAGTGGGCGTGGTGATTCCTGAGCTCAACAAAAAGCTCACCGGCATGGCGTTCCGCGTGCCAACCAGCGATGTGTCGGTGGTCGACCTGACGGTGGAACTCAACACCTCCGCCACCATCGCCGAGATCAACGCCGAGCTGAAGGCCCAATCCGAAGGCGCCCTGAAGGGCGTGTTGGGCTACACCGAAGACAAGGTGGTGGCCACCGACTTCCGTGGCGACAGCCGCACCTCCATCTACGACGCCGAAGCCTCCATCGCGCTGGACGGCACCTTCGTCAAGCTGGTGAGCTGGTACGACAACGAGTGGGGCTACTCCAACAAGTGCCTGGAGATGGTGCGGGTCGTCGCGCGCTAAGGGCCGGGTTCAGGCCGCATGCAAGCCGGTGTGGCCTATGCGGCCCTGGCCTATCTGGCCTGGGGCCTTTTCCCTGTTTATTTCAAGCAGCTCGCCGCCATTCCCGCGCTGGAGGTGGTGATGCACCGCACCGTCTGGTGCATGGTGGTGCTGTTGGTCGTGCTTGCGTGGCGCGGTCAATGGCGCTGGCTGGGCGAGTTGCGGCGCAGGCCGCGAGTGCTGGGCGCGTTTGCGCTGTCCGCCCTGCTGCTGGCGGTGAACTGGCTGGGCTATGTCTGGGCCGTTCACAACGACCATGTCCTTGACGCCAGCCTGGGCTACTTCATTCTTCCCCTGGTCAATGTCGGGCTGGGCTACGCCTTTCTGCACGAGCGCCCGCGCGCGGGCCAGTGGCTGGCGGTGGCGGTGGCAGCTGCCGGTGTGCTGTGGTTGGCCTTGCAGGCTGGCCATGTGCCGTGGGTGGCGCTGTTGCTGGCGGTGACCTTTGGCTTGTACGGGCTGCTGCTCAAGGTGGGCGCCCTCGGCGCCCTGGAGGGCTTGGCGCTGGAGACCATGGTGCTCGCCCCGTTGGCTGTTGGCGGCCTGCTCTGGTGGGCCGTGCAGGGGCAGGGCGCGCTGGCGCAGGGCAGCGCCAGCGACATCGGCTGGCTGCTGCTGGCCGGGCCGCTGACGGCGGTGCCCTTGCTGCTGTTTGCGGCGGGGGCGCGGCGCGTGTCCATGGCCACCATGGGCGTGCTGCAGTACATCTCGCCGAGCTTGCAGCTGCTGGTGGGCGTGTGGCTCTATGGCGAACCCCTCGCGCCGGCGCGCGCCATCGGCTTCGGCCTGATCTGGACGGCCTTACTCGTTTATGGGGCAGAGGGCTGGTGGTTCAGCCGCACAACGAAAAATCAGCCAGCCTCCTCAAAAGTATCCTGACAGGCCGCGAGCGCCCGTACTTCCGGCACTTCTCGGGCTACCCGCACTGACTGCAGCGCCAGATGGGCCGGCGTGTTCAGCTCTGGTGGGAGCTGGTGTTTGGCTTGCAGGTAGTGGTGGGTGTAGACGTCCAGCCAGGCCTCGAGCGCCTGCGCGGCCTGCGTCTCTCCGGCGAGCTCCAGGCATAGCGCGCCGACCTCGCTGGTGCAGAAGTGGTCCTCGCGGCGGGAACGGCGCAGCCGGTAGCGCGACATCTGCTCGGGCTGCAGGCTGAGCACCGGCAGGGCATCCAGATAAGGGCTCTTGCGAAACATCTTGCGCGCCTCGGGCCAGGTCGCGTCCAGCAGGACGAAGAGCGGCCGCCTGCGCAGGGTCGGGCTTTCCATGTTGCCCGGCTGCGGGTGGGGTTGCGCGGGCCCGGCGGGCGTCAGGCGGTGCACCACCCGGTCGGGCGCCACAAACTCCCCGGGGAACACCAGATAAGGCTGCCACTGCGGGTCGGCCAGCAGCGCGAGCAGCGCCGGGTCCACGTCGGTGCGGGCCCAGCCGAATGCAAAGGTGTCTGCCACCACGTCGGCAATCAGCCATCCGGTGTTGCTCGGCTTGAGCGCCTCAATGTCGGCCATCAGCAGACAGACCCCGGCCCGCACCGGCAGGCGCGGCTGCAGGCGGCAAATGCAGTGGGCGGGGTTGATGCGGCAGCCCGGGCAGCGCGCGCCTTTCATGCCGCCGCGCGCCAGAAAGGGCTTGCTGCTGCGCGCCAGCCGCTGCGCCCGCAAGCGCGAGACGGCATGCGGGCCGGGAGCATCAATCAAGCGTGCTGCTTCGTGGTCTTCGCCGGGGTGGTTTTGATTCGTCACCTTGTGTTTCTACAATCAAACGCTATGACCACTGAAAAAGCCCCCACCCGCCGTATGCGCCCCATCCCCAGTTTCATTTTTGCGAGTCGCTGGCTGCAGCTGCCGCTGTATCTGGGCCTGATTGCGGCACAAGGCGTGTATGTCTTTCATTTCTGGCTGGAGCTGGTGCACCTGCTGGAGGCCGCCTTCGGCAGCCAGACCGCTCTGCAGGCTCTGGTGACGAGCATAGGCTACAAGTCCGACGTGCCGGTACCTGCGCTCAACGAGACCATCATCATGCTGGTGGTGCTGGCGCTGATTGATGTGGTGATGATCTCCAACCTGCTGATCATGGTGATCGTGGGCGGCTACGAAACCTTTGTGAGCCGTATGGACCTCGACGGCCACCCCGATCAGCCCGAGTGGCTCAGCCATGTGAACGCTTCGGTGCTCAAGGTGAAGCTGGCAACCGCCATCATCGGCATCAGCTCCATCCACCTGCTGAAAACCTTCATCAACGCCGCCAATTACGACGAAAAAGTGCTGATCGCCCAGACCGCCATCCACGTCACCTTTTTGTTCTCGGCGATTGCGATTGCCTACACCGACAAGCTGCTCCACAGCAGCCAATCGTCGTCGGGCCACTAAGCGCCCGGCCCGCCCGCGCTGTCCGCCGGCAGGCGCGGCGGGTGGAACAGCGGATAGAACAGCGAGAGGCCCTCAAACCACCGGCTGGTGGTCGGCATCGGGGCGATGGGCGGGGTCTACGTGGGTCATCAGGTTGAGCACGCGGTGGCGCTTGAGCACCGCTACGCGGGCTGCCACGGCGATGTTGTGGCCCTCTTCGACGGTGAGTTTGGCGTCCACCTCGATGTGGGCATCGGCGACCACCATGTCGCCCATCTTGCGGGTGCGCACGTCGTGTACACCTGCCACACCTGGGGTGGCCAACAGGGTCTCGCGAATGGCCTGCACCTCGGCTTCGTCCACCGCGCGGTCCATCAGGTCGTGCAGCGCGTCCCAGCCGAAAGCCCAGCCCATCTTGCCCACCATGAAGCCCACAATCAGCGCGGCAATCGGGTCCAGCAGCGGGTAGCCGGCCATGCTGCCGATGATGCCCAAGCTCACCACCAGCGACGAGGCCGCGTCCGAGCGGGCATGCCAGGCATTGGCCACCAGCAGGCTGGACTTGACCGCCTTGGCGGTGCGCAGCATGTAGCGAAACAGCAGCTCTTTGGTGACGATGGCGCCCAGAGCCACCCACAGCGCGGTGACCTCCGGGGTGGCAATGGTGTCGGGCGACTCCAACTTCTGCAGCGCCGCCCACACCATGCCGCCGCCGACGGTCAACAAAATCAGGCCCAGCGCCAGCGAGGCGGCTGTCTCAAAACGATGGTGTCCGTAGGGGTGACCGGCGTCGGCGTCTTTCTTGGCGTGGTGGCCGGCAAACAGCACCACGAAATCGGACACGAGATCAGAAAGCGAATGAATGCCGTCGGCAATCAGCGCCTGTGATTTGGTCAGCATGCCCACCACCACCTGCGCGGTGGCTAAGAGCACATTCACCACCACGCTCACCCAGGTGCTGCGCGAGGCCGCCGAAGCGCGCTCGGCGGCGGTGTGGGCGGCGTGTTCGGAGTCGTCCTCGAGGTCGGCGAAGTTCATGCCGGCAAGCCTACCACCGGACCGAGTAATTCAGTGTGGGCCGTGGCCGTACATCACGTTGATGCGGGCTACATATTTGGCCACTTTGCCGCTGACCACGCAGCCCTCGTGCAACACCGAGTCGGCGCCAAAGCCGTGCCGGAAAAACAGCGCCGAGCCCTTGCGCGGCAACACATCCACGCAGCGGCCCCGCACCCCGTAGAGGCGGGTGTTGCCGCCCTCCACGCCGTCGTCCGGCCCGTTCAGGTAGAGCAGCATGGTGAGCCCTGAGCGCAGGCCGGGGCCCCACTCGAGCATGGTGCTGCGGTCGTCGCTCAGGCTGTACCCGGGCCAGTTGCCGTCGGTGTGCGGGTTGAACACATCGTTGGCGTCGTACTTGTACATGTTGATGCGCTGGCTGAGCGCGGGGTAGAGCGGCTCATTCGCCAATGCGGGCGGCAGCAGGTGCGCGAAGCGCCCCAAGAGCGGCGTAGTGAAGTCGGGGTCGGCCACCCAATGCACCGATTTGTTCATGCGCATACCCGGCGGGGTGGCGATGCCGGGTGCCTCGTCGCGGTAGCCTAATCGCTCGGTAGCGGCCACAATCGCGTCCGCCTCGGCGGGGGCCACTACCTCATCAATCACAAAAGCCAGCAGCCCGCCCAGATCAATGTCCTGGCGTACCGGGCGCAGTGCGGGTTGGGGCTGCAAGCTCAGCGCCGGGGCCGGCGAATCGAACGCGTGCACGGGAGTAAGCGGCACCACCCCGCCCATGGGCAGCGAGCCTGGCAGGTGGGCCACCGCGTGGTGGCCGGGCCAGGGTGTCGTGCCCGCTTCGTCGTGCGCCTTGCTCACCATGTGCCGATGTTGGGCATGGAGACCCAGGGCTCGGCAGGTGGCAGCGGCCCGCCGCGTTGCAGCAGCTCAATGGAGATCTGGTCGGGCGAACGCACAAAGGCCATGTAGCCGTCGCGCGGCGGCCGCACGATGGCTACACCGTGGGCCTGCAGGCGGCTGCAGGTGGCGTAGATGTCGTCCACCGCATAGGCCAGATGGCCGAAATTGCGCCCGCCGGTGTAGTTCTCAGGGTCCCAGTTGTAGGTCAGTTCTACCTGCGCGCTGCGGTCGCCCGGTGCTGCCAGAAACGCAAGCGTGAATCGCCCTTGCGGTATTTCACGCACGCTCAGCACCTCCAGACCCAGGGCATCGCGGTAAAAGCGCAGCGATGCTTCGAGGTCCGTCACCCGGACCATGGTGTGCAAATACTTCATGGCCTGCGCTACTTGGCCTGCAGTATCCAGGCCGCCAGTTTTTTGGCGTCAGCATCCGACAGCTTGGGGTATGCGGGCATGGGCAGATCGCCCCATTTCCCGACGCCGCCGTTGCGAATGCTTTGGGCCAGCATGCCTTGGGCGTCGGCCTGGCCCGCATATTTGGCGGCCACATCCTTGTAGGCCGGGCCGACCAGTTTGGT
>NZ_CAMCVG010000021.1 GCF_945881795.1 Rhodoferax sp. OV413 | reverse complement strand
AAGCGCCCGTGGATATTGCGCAAGCAGCTATCAAAACAAGAGCAAAGAGCGTGCTGTTCAGGCGAGGCACTGGGCCAGGAGCTGGTCCAGGGGATGGGCTGGGCAATGGGCGAGCGGGCGATGCGGTCATAGGGCTTGCGAGTGGCCCGCGGTTATACCCCAGCGTGGCTGGGTAAGATGTTGCCATGCAGATTCCCCCCGCGCCAAACCGCCATTCTTCCCTGCCAAAGTCCCGCTTCTGGGCGGACTGGACCAGCGCGCAGCTGGAGCAGGCGCGTGCTGATGGGGTGTTGGAGCGCCTGATTGCGGTGCTGCCGGTGGCAGCGACTGAGCAGCATGGGCCGCACCTGCCGCTGCAGGTGGACAGCGCGCTGGTAGACGCGGTGATTGCCCACGCGTTGCCGCACATCGCGCCCGAGGTGCCGGCCTTGTTTTTGCCGACACAGCCGGTGGGCTTCAGCCCCGAGCATGCGCAGTTCGCCGGAACCCTTACCCTCAAGGCGGAAACCGTGATCCGCCTGTGGACCGACATCGGCGAGTCGCTGGCCGCGAGCGGCGTGAATCGCCTGGTGATTTTCAACAGCCACGGCGGTCAGGTCGGCCTGATGGACGTGGTGGCGCGGGACCTGCGGGCGCGGCTGGGCATGCTGGTGTACAGCGTGAACTGGTTCGGATTGCCTCTTTCCTCTCCCGATGGCGCCGATGCGAACGCGCTTTTCAGCGAGCACGAGCACCGCTTCGGCATCCATGCCGGCGACATCGAGACCTCGATGATGCTGGCACTGCGCCCCGACCTGGTGGACATGGAGCAGGCGCATAACTTCGCCTCCACCTCCGAGGCACGCGCCCGGCAGTTCGCGATTCTGGGCAACGGCAAAAGCGCCAAGCTCGGCTGGCAGATGCAGGACTACAACCCGATGGGCGCGGTAGGCAACGCGGGGGCCGCCACCGCTGGCAAAGGGCAAGCCGTGCTGCAGGCCGCAGGAATGGCGCTGGCCCGCCTGCTGGGTGAAATCAACGCGCTGCCGGCAGACACTTTGCGCGAGCGCGGCTGATACGCGTCGCAGCGTGCGAGTTCCGGGCGGGCGCTACGCTGAGATGTCTCAGGTGTTGCGTCAAGGCGTTGCCGCTGATTGCCTCAGCAAATTGAAGCGATAATTTTTGTTCATACAATAAATAAGATGGACTTCGAATTCGATCCAGCCAAAGATGAGAGCAATCTTGAAAAGCACGGTTTGTCGCTGGCTGACGCATACGGTTTTGAGTGGATATCTGCGGTAGTTCGCGAGGACACGCGCGAACCCTATACCGAGCCACGCTATGAAGCCAAGGGTTACATCGGAGAGCGATTGCATGTGATGGTTTTCTGCCTTCGCAGCAATGCGGTGCGTGTCATAAGCCTGCGCAAGGCCAACCCGAGAGAGGTGAAGAGCTATGCCAAAACTTAAACCGGGAACAATCATCCCTAACGTCGATGAGACAGCGGCTATCAATGCCGGCATTGACGCTGATCCAGACGCGCGTGAGCTGGCAAGTGATTGGCATCAAGGCGCGAGGCCTGCCAGCGAAGTGTTGACGCCTGAGACCTATGCCGCCTTGGTTGCCATGAAACGTCCCCGTGGTCGCCCAAAAGCCGATGAGACCAAAGTGTTTACCGCAATTCGTCTGGATGCTGATGTGCTGGAAACCTTCAAGGCAACCGGCAGGGGCTGGCAGACTCGGGTAAATGCGGCCCTGCGGCAGTTCATTGCTGAGCACCCATTGGGTCGCTAGCGGGGGGGGGTCTCGGATCGCGCGCCGCAGCGCGACATGGCGCACGGCCACCTCAGGCGTAAGTCACCCAACTTGCAGACGCTGCATCATCCAGGTGGGGCAGGGTGTTGAAGGTGAGCAGCGCGTGGCGCTTGGGTGTGAAGGCCATTTCGGTGAGTGCTGTGTTGCGGATGCGCATGTTGAGTTCGATGGTGGCCTCCGGGGTGGTACCCAGCACCTGCCCGACCGCGGTGGCAATCGGGCCACCGCTGCTGATGATCAGCACATTGCCGCTGTGGGTGGTGCGTACATGGTCCAGCGCGCCGCGCACCCCCTGCACGAAATCCAGGTAGGCCGGCATTCCCTGCGGGCTGACCACGCCGTTCATCCACTGGGTCATCCCGTCGCGCAGCAGCCGGAAATACTGACGGTAGAGCTCCGGTGTGTCGGGCCGGGGCAGCGGCGCCGGGTGGATGGCGCGGATGAGGGCGTCGCTGTCGTACTCGTTCAATCCGGGCCAGGCCAGCGGCTCGTGGGCCAGGCCTGCGCCCTGCGCAATGCCGGCCCAGGTTTGGGCATGGCGCTTGAGCGTGCCGGTGATGACTGCCTCGAACTGCAGGCCCTTGGCGGCCAGGTATTCGCCCAGGCGTTCGCTCTGGCGCTGGCCGAGCGGGCTGAGCTGGTCGTAATCGGCCGCCCCGAAAGAGGCCTGCCCGTGTCGCACAAGGTAGAGGTGTCCCATGCCTCCCATTTAAGCCCGAGCAGCAAAAGGCGCTTGTTATATGGGCGACAGCGGTGGATGTGCGCCCCAATGAGCGATGAGAGATGAGTGACGAGTGTCGGCCAACGCACAAACAAGCTCTGTGCAATGTCGTTGAATCAGGCATGGCAATGACATCGCTCTACGAAATTCTGGAGGTCAGTCCGCGCGCCAGCCCGGCGGCCTACCGCTGCCTGGCCCAGCGCCATCATCCGGACAAGAACCCGCACTCTGCCGAGGCGGGGCCGCGTCTGGCGATGTTCAACCTCGCGTATTCGGTCTTGTCGGACCCGGACCAGCGTCGCCTCTATGACACGCATGGCGGCTGCTACGCAAAATTCGTCGAGCGCCGAGGCCCCGGTCAGGCGCCACGCACTTACGGCGTTCCGCAACGCGCCACCGCCGTGCCTATAAGACCCTTTGTTTTCCGCCCGCTGACGTAGACACGAGGGGCTTGGCTTTCCGCTCAGTACCCGTGACTCTGCTAAAGCGCAACAGTTCCTTGAATGCACGTCACCGAGTCACCGCCCACCCAGACCTGGCCCTGGTCGTCCCGATCAAGGTAGACGCGGCCCGCGCGCCCCATGCAGCTGCCCTGTGCGGCTACATAGCGGGTGGGCGCGAAGCCATCAGCCATGAGCCACTGGGCCAGGCTGGCGTTGAAGCTGCCGGTTACGGGGTCCTCGCGGATGCCTAGGCCTGGCGCGAACACGCGCACTTCGAGGTCGGGTTCTTCGTCTTCGGATGAAGCATGGGGCGATTCCTGGCCTGTGTCGGCGGGCTTGCGTGGCGCAAAAGCGCGCGCTTCCCGGTTGCTGCGTACTATCAAATCAGGAGCTGTCGGCGCAATATCTACGCCGGCTACACCCACTCCGGGCACTAAAAACTGGAGTGCAGCCTCATCAGGATTCAGGCCCAGCACCGTCTCGGGGCTGTCGAGCAGCAGGCCCAGCCAGCGCGGCCCGTTGTCCAGCCACTGTGCGGCCCGCACCTGCGCCATCGGCACCCCCAATGCGGCCGCCACCCGTGTCACCAATGTGGCCTCCGGCAGGCTGCGCACAAGCGCCGGCGCGGCAAAAGCCAGGCGATCAAGCAGCCGTTCCTCCATTCGTCCCACCATCCGCCCCGCCTGCGGCCCATAGGTCTGTGCTCCCTCATCGGCGGGCGAACTGCGGCGCAATTTGCGGCGCAGTTCCACCAGCCCTTTGGTGCACTCCTGCACGATCCGCTGGCCCGCTTTCGGCTGCCCGCCGGCTTGCAGCCATGCGTGGCAGCTCCCCAGCGTGGGGTGGCCGGCAAAGGGCAATTCCTCTGTGGGGGTGAAGATGCGCACGCGGTAGTCGGCGCCATGGGCCGCAGCCTCGGGGCTGGGCGGCAACACAAAGGTGGTTTCGCTTAAGTTGGTCCAGCGGGCAAAGCGTTGCATGTCGTCAACGCTCAGGCCGCCCGCGTCCAGCACCACAGCCAGCGGGTTACCTCGGTACGCGTGGGCGGTGAATACGTCGACCTGGGCGAAGGGGCGCAGTCGTGGCATAAGGCGGGGGCTCGGGCGAGGGTTAGGACAGCGGCACGTCCAGCGCGCCGCGGGTGGCGGGCCGATCGAGCACCGTCGCAAACCAGCGATCCAGGTGCGGATAGCTGGCCCGGGGCTGGGGCAATCCGAACCAGCGGTGAATATCGCAGGCCACTGGAATATCGGCCATGCCGAAGTGCGCACCGCCCATAAAGGGCCGTACGGCCAGGTGCGCATCCAACAGCCTCAGCAGGGGAGCCATGGCGGCGGTGGACTGGTCGATCACGGCTTGGTCGCGTTGGGCGGCCGGGGTACGGAACCACTGCATAAAGGCGGCGCTGCCTGCCCGGTGCAGGGTGGTTTGCTGCCAGTCCATCCATCGCTCGGCGTCAAAGCGCGCAGCCAGATCGGCGGGGTACAGCGGCTGGGGTAGATTGGCGCCATATCGGGAGCAAAGGTAGCGCACGATGGTGTTGGATTCCCACAGCACCAGGTCTCCGTCTCGCAGGACGGGCACCAACGCGTTGGGATTCAGGGCGCGGTACTCGGGCGTGTTGACCACGCCAAAAGCCAGCCCGGCGTCGCTGCGCTCGAATGGTGCGCCGCATTCCTGCGCGGCCCAGACCACTTTGCGGACGTTGAGTGATGAAATCCGGCCCCAGATATGCATGGTCGCTCCTTCAAAGATCAAGCCAGTCGCTTGCCGGCAAACACCGTGGCCACCACGGCCAGCGCAAATCCTAGGGTCACCGGGTCCAGCGTCTCGCCCAGCAATGGAACGGCCACCAGAATGCTCATGAAGGGCTGCAACAGTTGTACCTGACTCACCCGCAGGGTGCCGCCCAGCGCCAGCCCGCGGTACCAGGCAAAAAATCCGGCCCACATCGAAAACACCCCCACATAGCCCAGCGCCCACCATGAACTCATCTGCACGCTGTGTTGCGGCCAGGTGAGCCAGGCCCCCGGAATCGATACCGGCAGCGCCAGCACGCAGACCCAGCAAATCACCTGTTCCGCGCCCAGCGTGGGTGTGACCTTGGCGCCATACACATAACCCACCGCGCCGGACAGCACGGCGCCCAGCATCATCAGGTCGGCCCACTCAAAGTCCATCCCGGCTCCAATCTGCACGGCGCGGTAGACCGAAAACGTGGCGACCAGGGCAGCCCCCACGCAGGCGCAAAGCCAGAAGCCAAGCCGCGCCCGCTGGTGCAGCACCAGCGCGCCCATCGCCGCCGTAGCCAGCGGCAGCAGGGCCAGAATTACCGCCGCATGGCCGGCGCGGATGTGGAGCAGCGCATAGCCGATGAACAGCGGAAATCCCACCGCGTTGCCCAGTGCGGCCATTCCCAGCGGGCGCCACTCGGCCGCCGTGGGCCAGCGCGCGCGGGTCGCACCCAGCACCAGCACCGACAACCCTCCGGCCAGCGCCACCCGCGCAAGCGTAATAAACCAGGGGGAGAGTTGGGGCGCGTCCGCGGTGCCGGTGGCCAGCCGGGTCATCGGCAGGGTGGCGGAAAAAATGGCCACGCCCAGCAGCCCGAGCCAGAGGCCGCGTGTTTGATTTTTGGAATGCATCCGGCTCACTGTACTGTCAAACCAGTGGCGCCCGGGTTGCGCCATCAACTGATGAAGTTGAAGAGCGAAAGCTTCTGAATTTGTGCGTACGACTGCAGGGCGGCCTGGTACGCGGTTTGTTTGGTCTGGAAGTCTGCGATGCCCTTGATCATGTCCAGGTCCTCGACGCGCGAGCGATCGGCCTCGAGCTGGATGTTGCGGGCCTCCTGGTTGGACGATATGCGGTCGGCGCGGTTCAGCAAGTCACCCGCCTGTCCGCGGATGGCGCTCACCCGGGCCATGCCGATATCAAGGTTGTAGAGCGCCTGCCCCACCGCCTGACTGGATGCGTTGGAATTGACAGCAAAGCCGATGTCGCGGATTGCGTCGTCCATCACGCTGAAGATGCTGGGGTTGGGCGCCACGGTAATCACGTCGCCATTCGCAGGCGTTCCGGTGATATTGAGGGAGAGCCCCGGCATGCCGGTGATGGCGGGTGGCCCCACCTGGTCTGCGATAGCAATGGTCACCGGTTTGCCAGTGGGATAGTCCGGCACCGTGAACGGGCCGACTTCGTTCGGAGTGGCGTTCGCGGCCCACGTGTTGATCTCGCCTGTGAGTTCGATTTGCTCAATGGTGTAAGTCGTAGAGCTTGTGCCAGGCGTTGCACCGGGCACGACCGCTCCGAACCGGATCTGGTACGTGGCGCGGTTGACTAGCGAAGTGTCCGTTACCTTGACGTTGTCGGTCGCCAAAGTTCTAGAAGCGTCAATCGAGGTCATGCTCACGTTGTAGACGCCATCACGCGCAGGCTGGTGCATGAAGGCGCTTTCCCCGTCGAGTGCGCCCGGAATGGCCGTTTCGCTCGCAGCGGTTTGTCCGGCCAGCCCGTTGAAGGTGTAGTCCTGCTGCGGGTTGAGCGCGCTGGGTCCGCTGATGGGGTCGCCGGCGCTCCCCAAGCCGCCAAACAAGGGTTGTCCGTTGGTGTCCTTGCGGTTGGCGTAGCCCACAACCTGCTCGCGCAGGTATTGCAATTGGTTGGTGATGGCAGCCCGGTCCGCGGCGGTATGGGTGCCGTTGCCGGCGCTCACGACCAGTTCTTGGAACTGCTGAATAGCAGCCACTACGTCACCCAGGGTGCTTTCTGCATTGGCAATCGTGTTGCGCTGCGACTCCAGAGCCCGCTGGTCGGTGGCAATGCGTGCCAAGCGAGTGAGCGACCGCTCAGCCTGGGCGGCGGCGGTCGGGTCGTCGCTCGGGCGCACCACACGCTTGCCCGAGGTCAGGTTCTCCTGCAGGTTGGCCACGTCGGCCTGTCGCTTGGAGAGGTTGGTCAGTGATCTGTCGAAAGTGTTCGCTGATGCGAGGCGCGATACGTTAGATGTCATGGCGTGAGTCCTTCACCCTTTAGCGGGCGAGCCCCTGGATCAAGGTCTCGAAAATGCTTTGCGCAATCTGGATCATCTTGGAAGCCGCCTGGTAAGCCTGCTGGTACTGGATGAGCTGCGCTGCCTCTTCGTCAAGGTTGACACCGGACACTGCGCTACGGTCTTTTTCCATGCTGGCGGCGATGGACGTTGACACCGTGGCGGAATACCCCGCGCTCTGGGTGCGGATGCCGATTTCCGAAATCGCGCCCGCAAATCCATCGGTCATGGCCGCACCATCAAACATGCGCTTGTCCCGGAGGTCCAGGATGGAGGCGGCATTGCCGGCATTGAGCTTGAGGTCCAACTGGTACGCCGTGTCTTTGATGTCAATCACCGTGTAGGTATCGCCCGCCTGCGGAACCCCGCTGAGCTTCAGGCTCCATTGGTGGTCCGGGTCCGACGATGTAATGGGTGTGTTCGGCTCAAAAACGAACGAGCTCGCGTAGGGAGCCGGGTCTCCGTTGACATCGACCTCATCGCTGCGCCTGTACGTGGTGGCGTTGTCGAACCGGATGATGGCCGCATCCTTGGGGGTTCCGGTTTGGGTGTTGCTCAGTGCAACCAGCGAGACCTGCTGCAAGCTGCCCTTGTTCGTCGTGCCCATGGCCCCGGCAATCGGGCTGGCCATGGCCAGCTGGCGCGGGGTGGAAAACACTCTTGCCACATTGCTTGCCGACGTATTGAACGGCTTGATGAGAAAGCGGTCGCCCGCTGCGGGTAACTGCGCCGGTGAGGCGTTCGTGCTGGGCATGTCCAGTGTGAGGCCGTCTATCACCGCCAGCACAGTTGACGGCGACTGTTGGCTGAAGCTGGTGACGGTGCCGTCGGAGGTGCGCACAATCGAGCCGCTGGTGGCGGTCGAGAAGTTGATGGTGTAGTCCGATGCTGCCAGCAGGGTGGTGTCACTCACTGTCAGGGTGATCTCCACCAAGGCATTGGAATTCACCGTCGCCGGTGCCTCAGGAACGCGTATGTTCGCGGCGGTGTTGAGGTCGGGAACGGTAAAAAGCTGCCCACCGGGATTGCCGTCCAAGTCCAGGCCCAATGCGTGCTGAGCATTCATTTCCCGGGTCACCGCCATGGTCAGACGGCCCAACAGGTTGCGGCCTTGTGCCAGGTCGTTGTTTTGAAAGCGCAACAGCCCGGAGATCTCTCCCCCGCCCATCACGTTTTCATTCAGCGGGCGAAGCTCGCCGCCGGTAATGATGGCCAGCTTACTTTTGTAGGGATCACCGTAGTCATCCCGGATGATGGAAACCTCCGAATAGCTCCCGCCCATCACCAGGGTTTGCGAACCCGCCAGAAGCAGGGTGACCGTGCCATCGTCGGCAGGGATTGATGTGGTCTGGACGTACCGATTGAGATCGCTAATGAGCTGGTCGCGGCGGTCCAGCAAATCGTTAGGTGACTGCCCGGTGCCCTGTCCGCGAGAGATCTCTGCGTTCACTGCAGCAATATTTTTTGCCACGGAGTTGATGGCATCAGCCTTTTGGTTGAGCTCCTGCGTCAAACCAGTCTGTAAGTCGTCGAGCGCCTGCGACGTGGACCTGAATCGCCGCGCCGTCTCCTCCACGCGTGTCAAAGCCACGGTGCGGGCGGTCAGGTCGGTGGGGGCGCTGACGACATCAGAAAACGAATTCATCATGTCGCTGATGGCCGCGCCCATGCCATTGGTGCCGCCGGTAAAAATATCCTGCAGCTGGTTGAGCTTGGTCACCCGGCTCTGGTCTGCGCTGGCGTTGGCGCCCGAAATGTTGGCCTGGCGCGTGAGAAAGGCGTCGTAGTTGCGCTGGATGGTTTGCACCTCAACGCCTTTGCCCACATAGCCGGCCCCGGTGTACTGCCCGTCAACTGCTTTGAGTACCGCCTTCTGCCGCGAATAGCCCGGCGTGTCGACGTTGGCGATGTTGTTACCAACCGTCTGCAGTGCGACCTGGTTGGCGGTGAGGGCGCGGGTACCGATGTTGAGAACGCTCATACTGCCTCGGCTGCCGGGTTAGGCCTGCACTTGCGCGCGGCGCAGCTGCAAGGTGGTGTTGATAGCGCGGCTGAGCTTGGCGGCGTATTCGGGGTCGGTGGCGTAGCCTGCTTTTTGCAGGCCGTTGGCAAACGCGGTGACCGAGTTGGTCTGCGTCTTGGCCTTGGCATAGCGGGGGCTCTCGGAAATCAGGCGGGCGTAGTCTTTGAATGAGTCCTCAAAGGAGTCGTAGGCGCGGAATTTGGCAACCCGCTTTTGTTCTACGCCGTTTATAAACTCCGTGGTCGTCACTTCAGCGACCCGCCCGGTCCAGCTTGCCCCCGCTTTGATGCCGAACAGGTTGAACGAGTTGCCGCCGCCCTTGGTCTTGATCTGGTGTTTGCCCCAGCCGGTCTCGTGCCCGGCCTGGCCCAGCATGAAGCTGGCCGGTATGCCGGTGGCCTTCTCAATCTTGCTGGCAATGTCGGAGTGTTTGGCCACAAAGTCGGCCTGTGTGGCGGTGGGTGCCCTCTTGGTCTTGACCGGCGCGAGCGCCATGTCGGAGGCGGTCACTTTGTCAGATGCGGGCTTGCTGAGGCGCTCGGGCGCGGTCACGGTGATCGGCTTGATGCCGGTATCAAAGCCCTTGCCGGGCATTTCAACACCCATTTGGCGGCTGAGCTGCTGGGCAATCAGGTCCGACAAACCACCGGGCTGGCCGGACATGCTGACCGCGTACTGCTGATCCATCAGGTCAGTACCCAGATCGCTGCCCGGGTTGTCCAGCATGCCCGACTTCATGGTGGCTTCACGCATGCTCTTGATGAGCTCGCGCATAAAAAGTGACTCAAATTGCTTGGCCGTTTCACGAATGGTCGCCGGCGTGGCTTTGCTGGCGTCTGCCTTGAGCGCGCCGAGCGATCTCGCATCCGCGATCAAATCTTGGGTGGACGAAATGGAGCTGCTGCTTTGGATGGATCCGTAGCCCATGTCAGATGACCTCCAGCTCCGCGTTTAGCGCGCCGGCAGACTTGATGGCTTGCAGAATTGCCAGCAAATCTTGCGGTGTGGCGCCCAGTGAATTGAGGGCCTTCACCACGTCGGTTAGCTGCGCTGCTTGCTGCAGCTGGATGAATTTGCCCGCGTCCTGCTTGATCTCAATGTTGGCCCTCTCGCCCACTACGGTTTGGCCGTTGGAAAGCGCATTGGGCTGGCTAATGACGGGGTCGGACGACACGCTAATGGACAGGTTTCCGTGGGCAATCGCGCAGGCCCCCAGAGTGACCGCCTGGTTCATCACAATCGATCCGGTGCGGGCATTGATGATGACCTTGGCCGCAGCCACAGAGGCGTCGACCGGTAGCTCTTCCATGTCGGCAATGAAGCTGACCCGGTCGTTGGGGCTGTTGGGGGCCTTGACCTGCACGGTGCGCCCGTCCAGCGCTTGTGCGACACCCGGGCCGAAGCGCCGGTTGACCGCGTTGGCAACTTTGCGCGCGGTTTGAAAGTCTGAGGCGTTCAGACTCAGGTTGATGGTGGGTCCGTCTTGCAGGCTGGTGGGCACCGAGCGCTCCACTTGCGCACCGTCCGGAATGCGGCCCGCGCTCAGGTGGTTCACCTGCACCTTGCTGCCGCCAGCAGCCGCGCCCGCGCCCGCCACAATCAAGTTGCCCTGAGCCATGGCGTAGACCTCGCCGTCTGCGCCTTTGAGAGGAGTAGCAATCAGCGTGCCGCCCTTGAGCGACTTGGCATTGCCCAGTGACGAGACGTTGATGTCCAGCGACTGGCCCGGGCGGGCAAAGGCCGGTAGTTGCGCGGTGACCAGTACTGCGGCCACGTTTTTCATTTGCAGTTGGCCCAGCGACGCGGGGGTAAGCGTGAGGCCCAGCTGCTCCATGTAGTTCTTCAGGCCTTGCGCGGTATAGGGCATCTGTGTGGTCTGGTCGCCCGTGCCGTCCAGGCCAATGACCAGACCAAAGCCGGTGAGCTGGTTGCTACGCACGCCTTCGATGGCAGCCACTTCCTTGATGCGGGTGGCCGCATTCGCCGCCGGGGCGACAGCCGCAACAGCCGCTGTCAGCATGGCAACAGCCGTCAACAAGCCGCCCAGACGCCGCAGGCGGGTGGTGTTGGTAAGCGGATTCCAGTGTGTCATGTGCCGATTGAAAGGATGAGGCGATCCGACTGGATCTGTGACCCCTCGGCACTATTCTGGGTTTCTTTAGAAAGGCTGAAAACTCAAAAAGAACCGTGATAACCAGCCAACTGTTTGCGCTTCGCCCTGGGCGCCACGGCCGCGGGACTCGACCCGCACATTGGCCACCTGCGTCGAGCTGATCACGCTGCCGGGCTGCAGCATGCGCGGGTCGATCGTGCCCGAGAAGCGCAGTACGTCCACGTTTTGGTTCACGCCGATTTGTTTTTCGCCGGTCACTACCAGGTGGCCGTTGGGCAGCGTCTCCACCACTGTGGCGGTAATGGAGCCGCTGAAGGTGTTGGCGCTTTCGGTGCCGCCCTTGCCGGAGAAGTTGTTGTTGGTCGCAGCACCCAGGTTAAGCTTGCCCAGGCCGTCCAGTGTTTGCATCGGCAGGGCGGTGATGGCCGAGTCGATCGAGGTATTGCGGTTCACCGTCGATGTGGACGTCTGGCTCGCCGTGACGTTTTCAACAATTTGAATGGTGACGGCGTCGCCCACCAGACGCGCACGCCGGTCTTCAAACGCGGGGCGGTAAGCCGCGGTCTGGTAGATGCTGCCGTTGGCCGGCTTGGACACCACCGAGGCAATCGGCGCGGCGGGCACGCGCGGCTCGACAAAGTCGACGGTGACCTTTTGCGGTATCTGTTGGCATCCGGTAGCCAGGAGCACCAGTGCGGCGGCCGGCAAAAGCGTGAGGCGTGTGGGGCGCATGGCGGCTCCTTAAGTTTTTAGAGTTGGCCGAGCTTTTGCAGCATCTGGTCCGAGGTCTGGATGGCCTTGGAGTTCATTTCATAGGCGCGCTGGGTCTGGATCATGGTGACCAGCTCCTGCACCACGTTCACGTTGGATGTTTCTACAAATCCCTGCGCCAGCTGGCCCAGTCCATTGGCGCCTGCCGTGCCTGCGTTGGGCTGGCCGGAAGCTGCCGTCTCGGCGTAAATGTTTTGCCCCCTGGGCTCCAGGCCGGCCGGGTTGATAAAGCTGGCCAGGGTGATGGTGCCAATCGCCTGCGGGGTGACGTTGCCCGGCACCGTGGCACTCACTGCGCCATCCTGAGAAATGGACACATTGGTTGCGTTTGCCGGAATCGTCACGCCGTTCAAAATCGGCAGGCCGTTGGAAGTGACCAGGCGGCCTGTGTTGTCAATCTGGAATGCACCATCGCGGGTGTAGCCGGTGGTGCCATCGGCCAGGGTGACCTGAAAGAATCCGTTGCCCTGAATGGCCACATCGAGGTTGTTGCTGGTCTGCTGCAAATTACCCTGTGAAAAAGAGCGGCTGGTGGCCACAGTGCGCACACCCAGACCCAGCTGGAGGCCGGTCGGCAGAGTCGATTGTTCGGAGGTGTTGGAGCCCACCTGACGCAGATTCTGGTACATCAAATCTTCAAATACGGCGTGCGACTTTTTGTAGCCGTTGGTCGACACGTTGGCCAGGTTGTTGGAGATGACGTCCAACTGCATCTGTTGGGCTTCCATGCCCGTTTTGGAGATCCAGAGCGAGTTAATCATGGTGTTTATCCTTGCAGGTTAAGGAGCTGACCGGCAGAACGGTCGTTGGATTCTGCGGTCTGCATCAGGCGGGTTTGTGCCTCGAACTGTCGCGCGGTCTGGATCATTCCGACCATGGCCTCGATGGCATTGACGTTGGAGCCCTCCAGCATGCCGGCTTGTACGCTGGCGGCTTCTTCGGTGTTCAGCGGATCGCCCGACAGCGCGCGGAACATTCCGTCTGCGCTGCGCGTGAGCGGGTCTTCGCCGGTGGGCACTACCAGCTTGAGCCTTCCGATGGCGTTGGCGGGTTGATTGCCGATCTTGGCGCTCACCGTGCCGTCGGGCTGAATCGTGAGCTCGGCGCCCGCAGGGGCGGTGATGGGCGCGCCGTCTCCCGAGAGGATGGGTAGGCCGTTGCCCGTGGTCAGGGTGCCGTCGGTAGCTACCTCAATGTGTCCATTGCGGGTGTAGGCCTCGGTGCCATCCAGACCCTGCACCGCAAACCAAGCGGCGCCTTTGGCCATCACGTCCAGGCTGCGGTCGGTTCGCATGGCAGGGCCGGGGGTGTTGAGGTGGCCGGCGGTGGCCTCCAGAGCAAACACGCGGGTGGTCGCACCATCGCCCCGCAGCGGTACCGCGCGGTAGGTGGCCAGCTGTGCGCGAAAACCGTTGGTAGACACATTGGCCAGGTTGTTGGCCAGGACCGACTGGCGGCTGGCAGCCGCATTGGCGCCAGTCATCGCGGTGTATATCAGGCGGTCCATGGTGGTCTAGCTCCGGTTGTTGCGCCTTAGCGCAGGTTGACCAGGGTCGACATGACCTGGTCTTGCGTCTTGATGGTTTGCGCGTTGGCCTGGTAGTCGCGTTGCGCAGTCATCATCTTGACCAGCTCGCTGGTGAGCTCGACATTGGAGTCTTCCAGCGCGCCAGATTGCAGCGCGCCGAGCTTGCCTTCCCCTGGGCTACCCAACACCGGTTGGCCCGACTGGAAGGACTCAATAAATGCGCCGCCGCCAACAGTAACCAGCCCCTGCACATTGCGAAAGTCGGCGAGAAGTAATTGCCCGCGCGCCTGGGTTTGGCCGTTGGAGTAAATGGTGGTGATCACTCCCTTCGGGTCGATGGACAAACCGGTGAACTCGCCAGATTTATAGCCGTCCTGGGTATTGGTGTATTGCGCGAAGTTGGAGCCGAATTGCGTGACCTCACTGAGGTCTACATTGGCAGTAAACGGTGGTACGGACAGGTCCGGCGATGTGAGTGTTATCGGCAGCGCGGTTGTATCGGCAACCGTTGCCCAGGGGTCGGCAACGGTAGCTCTGCTTTCGATGCTGCTGAGTAAGCCGCTGGAATCGAAAGTGATCCGCATCAATGCTCCGGAGTCTGCCAGCGCGAACCTCGCCTCCCCATCATAAATTCCTGTGCCATCCGCCAGAAAGGTTGGTTTTTGGTCGCCAGCGTTTGCGGGGTCGCTATTCCACTCGGTGTTTGCCGCAGCCAGTGCGTAAAGCGCGCCGTTGCTGAGGAGTGCTGCTGCGCCTGCTTCCTTGGTGACGTTATCAAAGATATCCCAGGTGGCGGGCGGATTGGTGCCGGACGCCGTGGTGAGCGCTGCGGGACCGTTCTTGACCAAATACATCTGTACCGGCACATCCGTACCCAAAGAGTCATAGGCCTTGATCGTGGCGCCAATGGTGGTGATTGGCTGCTGCGGTATCACCGTGAATGCTGCCGGCTCCCGCGAGTCGAGGTTGAGAGCCAGTTCGATTTGCGATGTGGCCTTGGCGGGGATGGGTGCGCTGGTCGGGAGCACTATTTTTTCTGGGATAAGCCCTGTCTTGGCCCCGAGCAGGTCGGTGGGGTAACCCATTACGTTCGCGTTGGCATTGGTGACCAGGTAGCCATCGGTATCCACCTTGAACTGGCCGTCCCGGGTGTAGGCGGTGCTGCCGTCCCTTTGGGTAATTTGAAAAAAGCCATTGCCGTTGATGGCAAGGTCCTTGCTGTTGTTTGTCTTGCTGATCGAGCCCTGATTAAATTGCTGGGCAATTGTTCCCTCTGCAACGCCAATGCCTTTGTTGCCTGACTCTCCGCTCGATGCCGTGGACACCAGTGCTGCGAATTCTGTACGTGAATGCTTGAATCCTGTGGTGTTGGTGTTGGCGATGTTGTTGCCGATGACATCGAGGCTCCTGCTGGAGGCGCTGAGTCCCGAGAGTCCTGTTTGAAAGCTCATGGTAGGTTCCTCAAATGGAGTTTCTGATCAAAGAATGGACTTGACATCGCCATACCCAATAGCGCTGCGTCCTTTGAGCTGCAGCGACATGGAGCCATTGTTCAAGCCTACTGCAGTCACCGTGTCTTGTGCCCATGTGGTGGTACTCACCGCTTGGCCACCTTGGGAGGCCTTCACTGTGAAATTCGCTGACTTGAGGCCAGGGTATTTCGAGGCATCCCATTCAAAATTCTTTTGGCCTGCGGTGAGTTGGCCCAGGTCCACGGTACCCAGCACCTGGCCCCCCGGAGTCGCAATTTCAACCGTGACCTTGTCGGCCGGGTACTGCAAATGGACTGCGCCTTTGGCGATCCCGCCGTCAACGGCCAGAGCGTTGGACTCGACCATCACCCCACGGCCGACCATGCTGGTGGCTTGCAGCACTTGCATGGACGTGAATTGCGCGGACATGCTTTGCATGGTGGCGTTGAGTTCCTGAATGCCGGAGACCGTGTTGATCTGTGCGATCTGGCTGGTCATCTGGGCGTTGTCCATGGGGTTCATGGGGTCCTGGTTGTTGAGCTGAGCCACCAGCAGCTTCATGAAGCGGTCGGTCTGCTCTTTGGCGCTGGTGGTCCCGGCGGTGCTGCTTCCCGCGGCTTGGGGTGTGGTGGCGGAGCTCAGTGCGCTTACGGCGGTGGTCATGGTGGATGTCCTTCAGGTTCACTGGCCCATTTGCAGCGTTTTGAGCAGCAGGGTCTTGGCGGTGTTCATGACTTCAACGTTGTTTTGGTACGAGCGCGAGGCGGAGATCATGTTGACCATCTCCTCAACCGGGTTCACGTTGGACTGGGTTACATAGCCTTCCGCGTCTGCCGAGGGGTGCATCGGGTTGTGTACCTTGCGTAGCGGCTCATTGCTTTCTTTGATGGAGCTCACCTTCACCCCCGAAGATGCGTCCGAGCCCATAGGCACAGTCTCGAACACCACTTGCCGGCTTTTGTAGCCCTGCCCGTCGGGTCCGGCCACTGCGTCGGCGTTGGCCAGGTTACTGGCCACCACGTTAAGCCGCTGCGACTGCGCGCTTACCGCGCTGCCGCTGACATTGAAGATGGAGAACATGGACATGGCGTAATTCCGGGTTGTGAGCGTTGAGAGGCCTCAGCCTTTTAACCTGAGGCTTATTGCCCCTGAATAGCGCTCAAGATCGTGCGCGAGGAGCCGTTAATAAAGCGAAGAGTTGCTTCATACCGCACCGAGTTGTCGACGAAGTTGGCGCGTTCGCGGTCCAGGTCCACGCTGTTGCCGTCCATGGCGGGCTGGGTCTGTGTCGTGTAGCCGAGCTTGCTCTCGTCGCCCATGGGCAGAGCTTCGATGGGCTTGATCGGAATGTGCCTGCCGTTAGTGGCGCCATCGGCGGGCAGCTTGCCGGAGCTAGGCGCCAGCGACATGGCGGGGGCTGAATTTGCCTCTGCCATGGCCTTTTTGAAGTCGAAGTCGCGTCCTGCGTAGCCTGGCGTGTCGGCATTGGCAATGTTGCTGGCAATCACGCGTTGTCGTTCTGCGCGCAGCACCAATCCCTTCGATTGGAAGTCCAAAGCGTTGGTCAGATTGGAAAACATAGGCACCTCGACGAATGGCTGACGCTCCCGGTAAAGGCCAGGAAAGGCGACGTGAAGCAATTATGGAAATTACTTTAATTTTTTAGCGTTGGAATAAGCCGCGGAAGGCCTTGTATTTGCGGGCTTCTGGTGAGGCCTGCATTCCTATAGTGAAGGCTTCCTGAGGATCCTTCCATGCACCTTGCCATCAGTTCCGCCTTTGCTTGCCGCGTCGCCGTTGTGGTTGGTTCGTGCCTTGGCGCTCTGTCGACCAGCTACGCGCAAGAGTTCAGCAGCGCGGGGCTGCAGGCGATGGCGCAGCGGTGGGCTGAAGAGGCGGCATCCAAGGCGCAGCGCATGGAGGGCTCTCCCCTGCGTCTGGAAGTGACTGTGGGTGCGCTGGATAGCAGGGTCAAGCTGGCAGCATGCGCCAACGTGGAGGCCTACATGCCACCGGGAGCGCGCTTGTGGGGCCGCAGCCGATTGGGAATGCGCTGTGTGGACGGCATGAGCCGCTGGAACGTGACGCTTCCCGTGACCGTGAAGGCCTTCGGGGAAGCATGGATTGTGAAAAATCAAATCCCCTCCGGCACGAATTTGTCAGAATCCGACGTCACTCGGGGCGAGGTTGATTGGGCGGAAGATCAGAGCGCGGTGCTGGCAGACCGCGGCATATGGTTGGGGCAAACGGCCAGCCGGTTATTGAGTACCGGGCAAACACTGCGCCAAGGCATGGTCCGGCCGGCGCAGGTGTTTCAGGCGGGCGCCTCGGTGAAAGTCGTGGCCCAGGGGCCGGGTTTTCAGATATCGGGTGAAGCGCAGGCCCTGTCGGCAGGTGTTGTCGGCCAGCAGGCGCGTGTGCGGATGGAGAACGGCCGGATTGCCTCCGGTCTGGTGGTGGATATGCGGACGGTAAGAATCGACCTCTAACGGCGGTTTTTTATGCAAAACGTCCTAAAGTCTGCCCGCTGTGAACCGATAACTTTGCTACGAGGCTACGCCTATCGTGGTTTTGGAGAATGCTATGAAAATTGGTCAACCATCAGATTTAACCGCTTCCGTCGCTTCGACGGCTTCCAGTGCTGCCCAAAAGGCCGCAACGAGCAGCAATGCGGCCGCCAATGCCAGCACGAACGCATCGCAGAGCACCAGCTCGTCGGGCGTTGCGCTGACGGTCTCCACCGCGGCCAAGGCCTTGGAAAAACCAGTCCGCAACGATGTGGCGGATGTGGACATGGCCAAGGTGCAGTCCGTTCGTGCATCCATTCAAGACGGCAGCTTCCAGGTAAACGCCGAAGCCATTGCCGACAAACTCCTCTCCAACGCGCAGGAAATGCTGAACCGCACCTCCCGGTAGGCCGCTTGAGCCTGCGCAAGCTTTACCTTGCAAAGGCTCAGCCATGAAACACACAAACCCCGAATCCTATTTCGACGCGCTCGAGGCGCACTTCAACCAGCTCGCTTCCGCCGTAGCGCAAGGTGACGCTGCAGCCCTCCCCGCACTGGCAGAGCAAGTACAGCAGCTCGCCGTGAACCTCAACGATGTTTGGCAAGAATGGCAGCAGCAAAGCGTGCAAAACGAAGCCATGACGCAGCGGCTCAAGTCGCTGGCCGAAGGCTTGCGCCTGGTCCGTACCAACCTCTTGCGTCGCACCGCTTTGGTGGAGCAGGCATTGAAGTTGATCATTCCCGCATCCGTTGATCCCACCTATGCCGGCGGCGGCGCCTATGGTGCAGGTCCAAGACCGTCCGGTCGCTTCGGCGTCATCTCAGCCTGACGCGCCTAGCGGCTTGATTGAGCCGTGACCTCCAAAAAAAGGGCCTCTTCAGGCCCTTTTTTTGATGTGGTTGAGGCTGCTTGTTGGCTAGTGGGAGCGCATCTTCGCCCGCAGGCGGGCAATCGACTGGCTATGAAGCTGGCAGATGCGGGATTCAGTCACATCCAACACCGCAGCGATTTCTTTCAGGTTCATGTCCTGCTCGTAGTACATGCTCATGATGTGCTGTTCGCGTTCCGGCAAGGACTTGATGGCCACCACCAGGGCTTCGCGCAACCGGTGGTCCCGCAGCATGTTGAGTGGGTCGGCGGTTTGGTCGGCCACGTGGCGGTCGAGGTAGGTGTCGTCGTCGTCGCTGCGGCCTGACATGTCCTCCAGGTACACCAACTGGGTTCCGCGCACCTTGCCCAGCAGGGACTGGTAATCCACCAGCGACATACCCAGCTCGGCGGCAATCTCAGACTCCGCCGGGCTGCGCCCGAGCTTGTGTTCCAGCTTGCGCAAAGCGGACTCAATCTCCTTCTGGCTCTTACGGGAGCCGCGCGACATCCAGTCGTTCTCGCGCAACTCGTCAAGCATGGCGCCCCGTATGCGCTGCGTTGCAAAGGTTTCAAACTGCACGCCCTGGGTGGCTTCATAGCGCGAGAGGGCGTCGGTGAGGCCAATAAGGCCCACCTGAATCAGGTCGTCCACCTCCACACTGGGCGGAAGCTTGGCCATCATGTGGTGCGCCAACCGGCGTACCAGCGGCTGGTATTGCTTGATCAAAGCATTGCGGTCGAGTTGGCCTTTTGCGGTGTACATCAATGGCTCCCTGCCGCCATGGGCATGCTGAATGACTGACGGTTGCGCTGGGATGCATGGTGGGCCCAGCCGGATTCAAGCGGCATGGCAGTCTCCAGCAGCCCGAGGGACAGGCGTGAGATGCCCGCGTTGTAGCGCTCGTTGCCTGAGGGCAGCGGAATCTGCAGCGGCGTCACCTCATAGTTCAAGAAAAACTTGGCGCAGTCGCTGAGGCTGGTCCACGAAGCAGGGCCGGGCAGTTCGGGCTGCTCTGCCCCCACCACGTTCACGACGGTGGGCTCTACTTTTGCTTTGAGGAGCAAACGTTTGAGTGCCAGGTAGGAGGTAAGCAGGGATGTTTTAGCCCCCGATATGGGTAGCAACGGCCGCACGCGGCTGCCCTGCAAGAGGGGGGTCAGGCATTGCGCGCTGGCATAGGCAATGACGATGCCTTCGTTCGGGAAAAAAGAGCCACAGTCGGCAATGCTGGGGCCTCCGTGTTCATGCGCGGCAGACAGGCTCTGCAGCCCAAGACCTGCGGGCATGATGTTCCAGCCGGGCGCATCGCCATGGTCCCTGGAGGGCAGCGCGAAGTTCAGCAGCTGCTCGAGCCCCGGATTCTCGGAGGTCTCCAATACCGAGCCGTCAAGCACTGTCACCATGTAGCCAAATCCGACCAGCGCTGCGCACACCCGAAGCAACAGGGGCAACTCTGCATTCTCGTCGCCATGGCTGACCATAGCCGTGAGCCTGGGCGTCTGGGGGACAGCAAAATCCAGAAGACCTGCCGCCTGGTTGGGGGGCGCGTCAAGCATGCAGGCTGCCCCGGTGAGCCGTCGCATTAGCGGGTTGGCTGAAGAAGAAATTCAGATCACTGTGCTTGGGATCAAATGCTGAGGTGCCGCTGCTGCGCATGGAGTTGCGTACCAGCTTGTTGGCGACCGCAGGTTCCCAGTCCTCAGGCACTCGTTGGCCGGTGGTGATGCCGCGCAGTACTAGTTGGTGGCGTATGCAGGCGTCAATGGCAGGGCCGAGCTTCACAGCCTCATCGGTCTTTGACAGGATGACCTGCTGGGCGCTCGCACCTTTAAAGCAAGCCACCGCCTCGTCCAGGGTGTCACCATGACCGCCGGAATTCAAGACCAGCAGGCGTTTGATTTCGGGCAGGTCCAAGAGCTCGAGGAGCTCACGCTTGCGGGTGTCGCGCGGGGCGATGCCGGTGGTGTCGATGAGCACCATCTTTTTGTTCGACAACAAGCCCAGCAGGTCCTTCAGGGCAGCCTTGTCATGCGCGAGATGGGCAACCACGCCAAGCATCTTGCCGTAGGCGCGCAGTTGCTCATGGGCACCGATGCGGTAGGTGTCGAGTGTGATCAGCCCGACGCTGCCGGGACCGTGGGTGCGTGCGCAAATGCCCGCCAATTTGGCGGTGGTGGTGGTTTTGCCAACGCCGGTCGCGCCAATCAGGGCAAACACACCGCCTTCTTCGTGCAAGGCGGGTCGCTCGGCATCGGTGCGAAGGTTGCGCTCCAGGACGTCTATCAACCAGCTCACCGACTCGGATGCGTCCATATCCTCAGGCAGTCGCTCGAGGATGGCGCGGGCCAGCGTGGGCGAATAGCCGGCGCGAATCATCTTCAGCATCATGTTGGACTGAACGGGGTTCTGACGCGCCTGGCCGAGCCATGTGAGGGTATTGAAGCGGTCTTCAATCAACTCCTTCATGGCGTGGAGCTCGTGCATCACCACCTTGTCAACCACCGGCAGCTGCGGCACCAACGCTGCCTTGCGCGGCGACGGCGCACGTTTGGGTTGTACGTCGATGTCCGCGGCAATACGTTGTGTCAGGGTAGGGCGTTGCCGATCTTCATCGGCGCGCTCCAGCACGGCTGATTCCGGGGTTTCGACCGGCCGCTGCGCTGGCGGCACTGAGCCTTCGGCACGTTTGCGCATCATGCGTTCGCGTACATAGTCCTGGAATGACAAGGTGCTCATGGCCAGCTGCTCGGCGTCTTCTTCCACCTTGCTTGCCACCTCGCGGTAGGGTGCAGCACTTGTGCGCTGCAGCGATGTGCGAGGCTCGCTCTGACCCAGCCGATCGTAGGGGGACCTTGGTGCCACTGTCGCTGCGGATTCGATGCTGGCCAGACTGTCTTCGGCGGTCGCAACCACTTCTACGCCATTGGCTGTGGGGCGGTTGGAGAGGATGAGCGTGCCCTCGCCAAATGCCATACGGGCCTTGGCAAGCGCTTCGCGGGAGGTGGCGGCGGTAAATCGTTGGACGTTCATGGTGTGGCACCTCTCAAAATCGGACCGATCCGGATGGTGTGGGTTTCTGGAATTTCACTATGGGCCAGCACCTGCAGGCGTGGCGCAACACGGCGCACCAGCCTTGCAATCGCACCGCGTATCTGGTCAGGCACCAGCAGGCAGGCAGGTACGCCAATCTCTTCTTGTTTCATGGCGGTCTCTGCGGCATTGCGGCTGAGTGCGTCCGCAACACCGGGGTCCAACGCGCTACCCGAGGCGCTGCCCAGGGCTTGCACCAGAAGGCGTTCAAGGCCCGGGTCAATGGCGATCACATTGAGCTCCCGGGTGGGCCCGTAAATCTGCTGCACGATGGCCGGAGCCAGCGCAATGCGGACCCGCTTTGCCAGCTCGACCGGGTCTGTAGTCGATGACGCATTCTCTGCAATCGACTCGATGATGGTGCGGATGTCGCGGATGTGCACGGCCTCGTCCAGCAGGAGTTGCAGGACCTTCTGGAAGACAGCGACCGATACCATTTTCGGAACCACTTCATCGATCAGTTTGGGAGCCAGTTTCGCCACGTGTTCCACCAGTTGTTGGGTCTCGGTCCGGCTCAGCAGCTTGGACGCCTGAACTTGCATCAAGTGTGACAAATGGGTCGCCATGACGGTCTCGGAATCAACCACGGTAAACCCCGCCATTTGCGCGGCTTCCTTCTGGCGTTCGTCTATCCAGTGGGCGGGCAGGCCGAAGGCCGGGTCGGTGGTGGCTGTGCCGATCAGTGGTGTGGAAATGCCGCCCGGATTGATGGCCAGGTGCATCCCGGGGAAGGCCTCGCCCTCGCCCACGATTACGCCGCGCAGCGTAATGCGGTAGGCGCTGGGTTTGAGTTCGAGGTTGTCGCGCACATGTACCGAAGGAGGCAAAAAGCCGACCTCTTGCGCAAACTTGCGGCGAACTCCCTTGATGCGGTTTAACAAATCACCCTGGCGGGTCTTGTCGACCAAGGCAATCAGGCGGTAGCCCAGCTCCAGGCCCAGTTGGTCCACGGGTTGCAAATCGTCCCAGCTGGCATCGCCGTCGCCGGTGGGCGCCTCGGCCTGCACTTCCGCCTCCGTCACTACCGGTCTGTGCGCGAGTGCCCATGCGGCATAGCCCAGCAGTGCGCTGATGCTCAGGAATACAAAGTGCGGCATGTTGGGAATCAGCCCCAGAATCAGCATGATCACCGCGGTAATGCCCAGCACCTTGGGCGAGACAAACATCTGGCCGACGATCTGCTTGCCGATGTCCTTGTCTTTGCCGACTCGCGAAACCACCATCGCGGCTGCGACAGAGATCAAAAGCCCGGGAATTTGCGCTACCAGCGCATCGCCAACGGCCAGCAGGATGTAGGTGTTGGCAGCCTGTGCGGCGGTCAGGTCGTGCTGCAGGATGCCGATGGCAAATCCGCCGAAGATGGTGATCAGCAAAATCAAAATACCGGCCACCGCATCGCCCCGCACAAACTTGGAGGCACCATCCATGGAGCCGAAAAATTCGGCTTCCTCTCCGATTTCGGCGCGGCGGCGCTTGGCTTCTTTGTCGTCTATGAGGCCGGCATTCAGGTCGGCATCCACCGCCATCTGCTTGCCGGGCATAGCGTCCAGGGTAAAGCGGGCAGACACCTCGGCGATGCGCTCGGCGCCCTTGGTAACCACCATGAAGTTGATCACCACCAGAATCGCAAATACGATCAAGCCCACCGCAAAATTGCCGCCGATCAAGAAGTGGCCGAAGGCCTCAATCACTGCGCCTGCGGCGCCGGGGCCGGTGTGACCTTCGAGCAGCACCACCCGGGTCGAGGCCACGTTCAGCGAGAGTCGCATCAGAGTCGTCAGCAGCAGTACGGATGGGAATGCCGCGAAATCCAGCGGTCGAATCATGTACGACGCCACCATCATCACCATCAGTGCCACCGCAATGTTGATGGTGAGAAACATGTCCAGCACAAGTGGCGGCAGCGGCAGGACCATCATGGCCAGAATGGCCACCACCAGCATCGGCGCTGCAGCACCTTGCAGCACGCCGGCATTGTTGGAGTACCACTGCTGTGCGGATTTCAATGGCGAATTCATACGGCGGCGGCCTTAAGTGTCTTGGAGTACGGGTCCAGCTCTGGCGGTACAAAAGGTTGCGGCACCTCGGTCGGCATCACGCCGTCGCCGCGCATGGCTGCCCGCAGCCGGTACACATATGCGAGCACCTGAGCAACGGCGGTGTACAAGGCGGAGGGAATGTCCTGGTCCAGCTCTGCGTTGGCATACAAGGCGCGTGCCAGCATGGGCGACTCCAGAACAGGGATTGAGTGCTGCTTGGCAACATCACGGATCTTCATCGCCAGTAAGTCAGCCCCCTTGGATATCACGCGCGGTGCGCCCATGGTGGCCTCGTCGTAGCGGATGGCGACGGCAAAGTGGGTGGGGTTCATCACCACGAAATCGGCCTTGGGCACAGCGCCCACGCTGCTCTGTTGCGAGAGCTCGCGCTGCCGCTGGCGCATTCTTCCTTTGAGCTCCGGATTGCCGTCCGATTCCTTGCCTTCTTCCTTCACCTCCTGGTGAGACATCTTCATCTGGTCTTTGTGCAGAAAGCTTTGCAGAGGCACATCCACCAGCGCGGCCAGCAGAATGACCAGCAGCATCAGCCCCAACCCGCTGGTGATCCATTGGGTCAAATGCTGAATGGCAGCCGGAGAGGGTTGCAGCAGCATAGCGGCAACTTCCTGCATGCCCGACCTTAAGAAGCCCACCGCAATGGCAAACAAAATGGCCGACATAAGTGCCATCTTGGCGTTGTCAATCAGCCTCTTCTTTGAAAACAGGTTGGTAAACCCTGTGAGCGGGTTGAGCCGGGAGAAGTCCGGCATCACCGGCTTGAGGCTGGCAACCCAGCCGCCGGATGCTACCGCTGCCAACACCGCAGCTGCGCCGATGAGGGCGGCAAAGGCCACGCAGCCTGCGGTGCCGATGAGGCTGACATCACCCAGTCTTTGCATCATGGTGCCGGTGCTGCGCATCGTTTCAGCGTCAAAGCTCAGCTGCTGCGCTAATGCAACCTTGAGTTGCTCAAACAAAATGGGGGAGAGTGACAGAACCGCAAGCGCGCCGGTACCCAAAATAGCGAGGTGGGACAGGTCCTGCGAACGGCTGACCTGCCCGTCCTCGCGCGCCTTTCTCAGCTTCCGTTCGGAGGCCGGTAAATTGCGATCCTGACTGCCTTGTTCCATGGTGGTGAGACTCTTTCGTTCTCACCATTGTCGCGAGCACCCCCCGAAACTAAAGGGTGAAAAGGGGGGCATTCAGCCCCTACATTCGACCAGTTTAGAAGCCCAGACTCGCCAACAAGTCGTCGACCTGCGATTGGTCGGTCACCACTTCCTGGTTGCTCTGTCCGTCAACAACCGGGCCGGCGAGAGCCGGCGTGTAGGCGGCGGGCGTCAAGCCGGGCTTATTTGCAAGCTCGGCTGGCGCTGTTTGAATCAACAGCAACACCAACTGCTCTTCGATGGTGGCCGCGAGGTTCACAACCTTGGCAATCACCTGGCCAGTGAGGTCGTGAAAGTCCTGCGCCATCATGATCTCGGTCAGGTTTGCATCCACCTTTTTGCTGGCCTGGTCCACATCGTTGATGAAGTTCATCACATGGCCTTTGGCGACCGCGGCCACGGGGTCTTTGACAATCAATTCGCCGATGCGTCGGGTTTCAGAGGCAATAAAGTCGTGCTGCTCTTTGGCTTGGTCAACTTGATTGAGCACCTTCTCGGCAGCTTGGCCGGTGAGTCGGGCGATGTAGGAAAGGCGGCTCTTGGCATCCGGTAACTCCCCGGCCCAGTCTTTAACTTTGTCAGCCAGACCTAAACCATTCAAGGAATCGTGCAACTGGCGCGTCAAGGCGCCGAGCTGCTGGTGCACCTCTACGGTGCTGAGGGAGGGAACTACGGGCGAAGTGTCAGTGGCCATATTTACTTGAGTCCCACCTTGGTCAGGATGTGGTTAACCTTGTCTTCGAGGGTCGCCTTGGTAAAGGGTTTCACGATGTAGCCAGCGGCACCCTGCTGCGCAGCAAGCACGATGTCCTCTTTGCGGGCTTCAGCGGTCACCATGAGCACCGGGATGTGCTTGAGCTTTTCGTCTTTTTTGATTTCGGCCAGCAATTGAAAACCGTTCATGTTGGGCATATTGATGTCGCTCACGACGAAATCGAAGTTGCCGTTGCGCAGCTTTTGCAAAGCCGCAGAGCCATCTTCGGCCTCATCAGCGTCGGCGTAACCGCTTTCTTTGAGCAGGTTTCTCACAATCCGTCGCATGGTGGAGAAGTCATCGACGATGAGAAAGCGCAATTCTTTAGACATAGGTAACCTTTGGCCTAACGTTTTTCAATTTTAACGAGTATGACTGAATTTAAGAGATTTCACGGACGGGCTACCGTGTTTACTGGATTTGGCTTCGCGCTGTCAGTCGCGCCGTCCAGCGCAATGGCAGTCCCGAGCAGTCTTTCCTCTGCATCCTTGGTCATCACCAGAATACTAATGCGTCGATTTGCAGCGCTCAAGGGATTTTGAGGCTCTGCCAACAGGCTCGAGGCCATGCCCACCACACGAACCAGCTTATCTTCCGGCAAGCCGGCTGTGATGAGCTCGCGCCGGCTGGCGTTTGCACGGTCGGCAGACAGCTCCCAGTTGCTATATCCGCGGGCGCCGCTGCCATAAGGGGTCTGATCGGTGTGGCCATCAAGGCTGATTCTGTTGTTCACATCCGAAAGCGTAACGCCTATTTCTTTCAGAATTTCGCGCATATAGGGTTTGACGGTCGCGCTGCCCAAATCAAACATGGGGCGCCTCTGATCGTCCACGATCTGAATCTGTAAACCATCGGGCGTCAATTCCAGCTTGATCTGGGAACTGAACTCCTGCATCTTGGGGTTGTTGGAGATGGTGCTGGCAATTTTTGCGGCGAGCGCCGCCAAGGTTTGTGCATCTTTTTTGGCGCGCTCAATCCTGCGCTGGTCACCAGCGTTTTTTTTGGGCGACTGATCTGAACCTTCTCCCCGGCGGCTCTGGCCTGCGGATTGCGTGAGGTCGTTGCCGCCTCCGGTGACGATGCTGTTGCTGGAGCCGGCACCTGGGCCACCTTGGAGTGCAACCTTAAGAGGGGACTGGAAGTAGTCTGAGATCCCCTTTTTGTCGCCTTCTGTGGTGCTGCCGAGCAACCACATGAGCAAGAAGAAGGCCATCATGGCCGTCACGAAGTCGGCGTAAGCGATCTTCCAAGCACCACCATGCGCAGCGTGGCCGCCCTTTTTGACCCGCTTGATGATGATTGGCTGGAGCTTCTTGGCGTCTCCGGCCATGCCTAAGCGCTCCTGCCGTTATTTCTTTTTGACATGCGCCTCGAGCTCGGAGAAGGTGGGGCGCTCGGTGGAGTAGAGCACTTTGCGGCCGAATTCAATAGCCGTCGAGGGGTTGTATCCCTGCATGCTGGCCAGCAAAACGGTCTTGATGCATTGGAACTCTTTGCCCGCCTCTTCGTTCTTCTGTTCTAGAAGGCCGGCAAGAGGTTCAGCAAACGCATAGGCTAGCAAAATCCCCAGAAAGGTACCGACGAGCGCGGAGCCGATCATGCCGCCCAGCACTGCCGGTGGTTGGCCCACCGAGCCCATGGTGTTCACAACACCCAACACCGCCGCAACGATACCGAAAGCGGGCAGACCACCGGCCACGCGCTGAAGGGCAGCTACCGCAGCATGTTCTTCGTGGTGGTGGGTTTCAATTTCGCTGTCCATGATGGACTCGATTTCGTGGGCGTTCAGGTTGCCTGACACCATCATGCG